>JADGDA010000362.1 GCA_015228695.1 Alphaproteobacteria bacterium | reverse complement strand
CGCGGATCTGCCAGGATTTCTACGCCCTCGGCGTCGATGTCATCACCACGGGCAATCACGTCTGGGACCAGCGCGAAATCATTTCCTACATCGATGGCGACCAGAAACTCCTGCGCCCCCTGAACTACCCGCGCGGCACTCCGGGCCGGGGCGCCGCCGTGTACGATGCGCCGAACGGAGCCAAGGTGCTGGTGGCGCAGGTCATGGGCCGCCTGTTCATGGACCCGCTCGACGATCCGTTCGCGGCGGTGGACGCCCTGCTGTCGGGCTACCCCCTGGGGACCAGGGTCCAGGCGACCGTCATCGACGTTCACGGCGAGGCCAGCAGCGAGAAGATGGCGATGGGGCACTTGGCCGACGGGCGGGCGAGTCTGGTCGTCGGCAGCCACACCCATGTTCCCACCGCCGATGCCCAGATTCTGCCCGGCGGGACCGCCTACCAGACCGACGCGGGCATGTGCGGCGACTACAACTCGGTCATCGGCGTGATCAAGGAACCCTCCCTCGCCCGCTTCATGCGCAAGATGCCGACGGACCGGTTGGCTCCGGCGGAGGGCGAGGCGACCTTGTGCGGCGTTTACCTCGAAACCGACGAGGTGTCCGGCCTTGCCCGGGTCGTAAGGCCGGTACGGGTCGGAGGCCGCCTTTCCCCCAGCCTTTGGTGAGAGCCTGAACCCATGGATGCCGTGCTCGTTTCCACCGCCGTGGTGGCGATCGCCGAGATCGGCGACAAGACCCAACTGCTGGCTCTGTTGCTGGCGGCCCGCTTCCGCAGGCCGTTTCCCATCGTCTTCGGCATTTTCTTTGCGACCCTGGCCAACCACGCCCTGGCGGCGTGGGCCGGAACGGCGGTGGCGGCCTGGATCGGCGGCGATGGGCTGCGCTGGGTCCTGGGCTTGTCCTTCCTCGCCATGGCCGTCTGGATCATGAGTCCGGACAAGGCCTGCGATAAGCCCGGAATGTCCGACGCCTTCGGGCCTTTCCTCACCACCCTTGTCGCCTTTTTTCTGGTGGAGATCGGCGACAAGACGCAAATCGCCACCGTCGCCCTGGCCGCGCGCTTCGACAGTCTGGTCCTCGTCACCGTCGGAACGACCCTGGGAATCATGATCGCCAACGTCCCCGCCGTATTTCTCGGGGGAGCCATGGCGACACGCCTTCCCCTCCGCCTGATCCACGGTATCGCCGCCGCGATCTTCGCGGTGATGGGGATTCTGATGCTGATCGACACCCAATCCCTTTTTGCCGGATTCTGAAGCCATGGCCCTGAAATACATCGTCGCCACCTCCCTCGGACGGGAGGAGATTTACCTGTTCGATTCGTCCATCCTGCATATCCATTTTGCCACGAGCATGAGGATTCCCCGCGAGCGGATCGTGTCGGCGGGCTTCGTCAGCGGGAGCGGCGGGGATGGCCCCGTCTGCCACGGGGAATCGACCAGCCTCGGCGTCGTCAGCCGGCGCGAGGTGGACGACGGGCTCTTGCGGGAGAAACTTGGACAGAGCTTGGCAGGCTGACGGGAAGGTGTATGATGCGCCACCGGACACGACGGAGGCGGCATGGAATTCAAGGAAGCATTGACGTTCGACGACGTTCTCCTGGTGCCCGCCGAGTCGCAGGTTCTGCCCGCCCAGGCCGATACCCGGAGCCGCCTGACCCGCTCGATCGATCTCGGAATACCGCTGCTGTCCGCGGCCATGGATACCGTCACCGAGCACGGGCTGGCCATCGCCATGGCCCAGGCCGGGGGCATGGGCGTGATCCACAAGAATCTGGAGATTTCCGCCCAGGCCGAGGAAGTGCGCAAGGTCAAGCGGTTCGAGGCCGGGATGGTGGTCAATCCGGTCACCATCCGCCCCGAGCAGACCCTGTCCGAAGCGCTGACCCTGATGGTCAGCTATCACATCTCCGGTATTCCGGTGGTGGAGCGCACGGGCAGGCTGGTCGGAATCCTGACCAACCGGGATGTCCGCTTCGCCAGCAACATGAATCAGCCCGTCTCCGAGCTGATGACCAAGGATAATCTGGTCACGGTCCACCCCGGCGTGGCCCGCGAGGAGGCCAAGCGGCTTCTGCACCAGCACCGGATCGAGAAATTGCTGGTGGTGGACGGCGACTACCGCTGTATCGGCCTCATCACCGTCAAGGACATGGAAAAGGCGCGGACCTACCCCAACGCCTGCAAGGATGAGCACGGCCGCCTGCGCTGCGCGGCGGCCATCGGAGTCGGGGCCGAGGGTTTGGCCCGCGCCGAGGCCCTGTTCGACGCGGGGGCCGACGTGGTGGTGGTGGACACCGCCCACGGCCACTCCCGAGGCGTGATGGACACCGTCCGCCAGATCAAGGCGATGTCCAATCACCACCAGATCATCGCCGGCAACATCGCGACTCCCGAGGCGGCGGAAGCCCTGGTCGCCGCCGGGGCCGACGCGGTGAAGGTGGGGATCGGGCCGGGTTCCATCTGCACCACCCGCATCGT
>JADGDA010000361.1 GCA_015228695.1 Alphaproteobacteria bacterium | reverse complement strand
CGGCTCATCCTCGACCAGAAGTACGCGCATCGGTCTATCCCCGCCCGGCTCGCCTTTACACCGTCTTAAGACTTGTGGAGCGATTATGGAGATGTTTGCCACAAGGAGCAAGAGGGGCGTCGCCATGGCCGTTTTGATCCGCAATATGTTGAACGAGATCGAACAGTTGGCCGACCATCAGGTCTATGGGCGCGTCTCCGGCATCCAGGGCATGCTGGTGGAGGTCGGCGGCGTGCGCGGGTCCCTCTCGGTGGGCGATCACTGCATGGTGGAGGCGCGGGGCGGACGGCAGGTGCTGTGCGAAGCGGTAGGATTCCGCGATGGACGCGCCCTGCTGATGCCGTTCGAATCCCTGGACGGGGTGGGCCTGGGTTCCCGGGCCCAGACGGCCGATTCCCAACCGACCATCAGCCCCGATGTTTCATGGCTCGGCCGGGTCATCAACGCCATGGGCGAGCCCATCGACGGCCAGGGCGCCCTTGCCAGCGGCGACGTGCCCTATCTGGTGCGCAACCGCCCGCCGCCGGCCCATACCCGCCGCCGCGTCGCGGGAAAGATCGATCTCGGCGTGCGCGCCATCAACACCTTTCTGACCTGTTGCCAGGGGCAGCGCATGGGCATCTTCGCAGGGTCCGGCGTCGGCAAATCGACCTTGATGGCGATGATGGCCCGCCACACCAGCGCCGACGTCATCATTCTCGGCCTCGTCGGCGAGCGCGGCCGCGAGGGACGCGAATTCATCGAGGACGATCTCGGCCCCGACGGCATGGCGCGCAGCGTGGTGGTGATGGCGACCTCCGACGAAAGCCCGCTGATGCGCCGTCAGGCCGCCTATGTCACCCTGGCGGTGGCCGAATACTTCCGCGATCAGGGCAAGAACGTGCTGTGCATGATGGACAGCGTGACCCGCTTCGCCATGGCCCAACGCGAAATCAGCCTTGCGGCCGGGGAGCCTCCCGCCACCAAGGGCTATACCCCGACCGTGTTCGCCGAACTGCCGAAGCTCCTGGAACGGGCCGGCCCCGGCACCGAGAAGAATGGCGGCAGCATCACCGGCCTGTTCACGGTGCTGGTGGACGGGGACGACCACAACGAGCCCATCGCCGACGCGGTGCGCGCCATCCTGGACGGCCATATCGTGCTCGACCGGGCCATCGGCGAGCGGGGACGCTATCCCGCCATCAACGTCTTGCGCAGCGTCTCCCGCACCATGCCCGCCTGCAACACCGACGAGGAAAACGTCCTGGTCAGCACGGCGCGGCGGATTCTCGCCACCTATGAGGATATGGCCGAACTGATCCGCCTCGGCGCCTATCGCAGGGGCAGCAACCCGGACGTGGACGTGTCCATTCATTACTATCCCCAGCTCGACGAATTCCTGGCCCAGAAAAAGGCGGAGAAGACCGATTTGGCCTCGTGTTACCAGATGCTGGCCGATATCCTCACACCACCGGGCGAAGGAGATGGGCAGGCGGGCTAAGTCATGGGCAAGGACCTCAAGACGCTGATCCGCATCAAGAGCTGGAACGTGGACGAAAAGCGCCGCGCCCTGGCCGAGGTGCTGCGCCGGGAGAACGAGATCATCTCCGCCCAGGAGCAACTCGAAGCGGAGTTGCGCCGCGAACAACAGGTGGCGGCGCAGGACAGCGAAGGGGCTGGCTTCACCTACGGCGCCTACGCCACGGCGGTCATTATCCGCCGGGAAGCGTTGGAGCGGCAGTATCAGTCCATTCAGGCGCTGATCGCCGAGGCCCAGGAGGATTTGGCCGAGGCCTACCGCGAACTCAAGACCTTCGAAATCACCCAAGCCAACCGCGAGAAACGCGAACAGGAAGAGGAAAACCGCCGGGAACAGGCGATCATGGACGAAATCGGCCTCACCCTGTTCCGCCGCTCCCAGAACGAAAACTCACGGCCCGACGGGGACGGCGCGTAAATCCACTCAACACCGCCAGAATCCAAACGAACAAAATGAACGCCATGCTCGATGATATTTCCGGGTCGGGGAAGTTCATGCCCCACGGACGCTTGCGATGAAGCGGTCCACTTCCTTCCGCAGTTTCTCCGACTGGTGGGACAGTTCGCTCGCGGCGCCGAGCACTTGGCTTGCCGCTTCGCCCGCCTCTCCGGCGGCTTGGGTGACTCCGGAAATGTTGCGGGAGACGTCCTGCGTTCCATCGGCCGCCTGATCGACGTTGCGGGCGATTTCCCTGGTCGCGGCCCCCTGTTCCTCCACGGCGGAAGCGATGGTGGACGAGATTTCGCTGATCAACGAGATGGTTTCGCCGATGCTCCGGATAGCCCCCACGGCGTCCCTGGTCGAACCCTGGACAGCCAAGATCTGCTGGGAAATCTCCTCGGTCGCCTTGCCCGTCTGGTTGGCCAAGCTCTTGACCTCGTTGGCGACGACGGCGAACCCCTTCCCCGCCTCGCCGGCGCGGGCCGCCTCGATGGTGGCGTTCAGGGCCAACAAGTTGGTCTGCGCCGCGATG
>JADGDA010000360.1 GCA_015228695.1 Alphaproteobacteria bacterium | reverse complement strand
TCGATCCGGCTTCGGCGCGGCGGGGCGAGGGGCGACAACCCGGGCAGACCCGAACCGCCCCGCGCGCCGACCGTGTTACTTGCGCAGGCCAAGACGCGCGATCAGGCTTTCGTAACGGGCCGCTTCCTTGCCCTTGACGTAGTCGAGCATCCTGCGCCGCTGGCTGACCATCATCAGCAGGCCCCGCCGCGAATGGAAATCCTTGCGGTGGGTCTTCAGGTGCTCGGTCAGATTCTTGATGCGCTCGCTCAGAATGGCGACCTGCACCTCGGGCGAGCCGGTATCGCCGTCCTTGACGCCGAATTCCTTGACGACTTCCTGCTTACGCTCCGGTGTAATCGACATCGACAACTCCTTAAAATCAATGGTTCAGGACGCGGACCGGGCGGATTTCTCCGTCCTCGATTCGCGCCAACGCCACCGTTCTCTCCTCCATCATGGCCCGGACGAGGCTGCCCGCCTCGACCGCCGCCGAAGCGGCGCGGGCCGCCACATGCAACAACGACACAGGATGCCCGTTGGAGAGACGGTGAGCCTCGGCCTCGGTCAGGGCCAGTGCCGGGATGTCGTCCAGCGCGGTCGAGACCGGAAGCAGATAGTCGGAGGCTGGCGCACTATGCCCGAGCGTCACCAGCTTATCCAGAGAAATCGCCTGCGCCTCGGCAAAGGGGCCGCAGGCGGTGCGGCGCAAGGCGGAGATATGGCCGACGGTGCCCACCGCCCGCGCCAAGTCCCGCGCCAGGGACCGCATATAGGTTCCCTTGCCGCATCTGACCATGAAGTCGGCGTGATCGGCGTCGGGCATGCCGAGCAGGTCGAACGCGATGACGACCACCGTGCGGGCCTTCAGCTCCAGCGCCCCGCGCTCCTCCGGCCCGCCGCCCGCCGCCTCGCGCGCCAGATCGTAGGCGCGCTTGCCGTTGACCTTGATCGCCGAATAGTCGGGCGGCACCTGTTCGATGGCGCCGATGAAGACGGGCAGGGCCGCCCGGATCTCGTCCTCGGCCGGCCGCCGGTCCGAGGTCGCCGTTATCGCCCCCTCGGCGTCGTCGGTGTCGCGGGCCTCGCCCCAGCGGATGCGGAAGGCATAGACCTTGGTGCCGTCCATCACGTACTGGACGGTCTTGGTCGCCTCGCCCAGGGCGATCGGCAAGACCCCGGTGGCCAGGGGATCGAGCGTTCCGCCGTGGCCGACCTTGGCGGCTCCGGTCGCGCGCTTGACCGCCGCCACGACGCCGGCGGAGGTGATCCCCGCCGGTTTGTCGATGGCGATCCACCCGTTGAGGGGTTTCCCCCGCCGTTTACGTGCCATGAAAATCCTTGAACGCCTCAGGGCAACCGGGGAGCCCCCGATTGCCCTTTGTTTTCTCTTTCCCCTTTTCTCTTTCCCTGGGGGGGGGCTGCCTATTTGCCCTTGAGGGTTTGCAGCAAAGCCACGATATCGGCCGACACCTGGGTGTTGAAGCTGCGCATCGGGGTCATCGCCTCGTCGGGATGGCCGTTGAGAACCTTGTGGAGCGCGTTCCACGGCTCGATGCGGGCCACTTGGCCAATCGGCGGGATGCTGGTGATCTTCCCCCCGTCCTCGCCGTGGCAACGGACGCAGGCCGCCTCGAAGTAGGGCTGGAACCGGCTCGGATCGCCCTTGATCGCGCGGGTTTTGCGGTCGATGAACTGTTCCATGTCGACCTGCCCCTTGCTGACGAAATTGGCAAGGTCGAGCATCTCGCGCGGATTGAGATAGCCACCGAACTGGTGCCGGTCGTCCCGCAGGATCGCGATCACCTCGGCCGGGGTGGCGCCGACCATGCCGCGAATTCCCTTCACGTTCATGGCCTTGGCTTCCCCGTCCCGGCCCATGTAGTCCCAGCCGTGGCATTCCTTGCAGCGCCACGTGTTCGCCTGCTGGGTGGGAGAGAGCGACGCGGCGGACGGAGCGCCGGGATGCGCGCCCTTGGGCGGGGTGCGGCCGCTTTCGCTGAACCAGTTGTCGTACAGGCGTCCCCCCCGGACGATCGACGCCTGGATCTCCTCCTCCGGCAGGGCCTGGAGATAGGCGACCAGATCGGCCACCAAATCGGCGCCGAAGACGATGGAAGCCGGCATCTTGGCGCCGGGATGGCCGAAAACGATCTTGTGCAGGGTCTCGAAGGGGTTCTCCCGGGAGAACCGGCCGAGCGGCGTCGTCTGGCGCATCTCGCTGCCGTCGCTGCCGTGGCAGTTGACGCAGACCGTCTCATAAAAGGCCGCGTGCTGCTTCCTGTTGCCGCGCGACAGTCCGGATTTGCGGTCGAGGAACTGATTGATGTCGATCTGTCCCCTGGTCACGTAGATGGACAGGTCCCGGAGGTCCGCATCGTCGAGAACCTCGGCGTAACCGTGGTTCTTGTCCCCCAGCAGCGCGACGACCTTGGCGGGATCGCCGCCGGCCATGCCCCGGATGCCCTTGATCCCGGTGTGATAGGGGGTCCCCTTCGCGAAGGCGCCGTCCTT
>JADGDA010000035.1 GCA_015228695.1 Alphaproteobacteria bacterium | reverse complement strand
AAAGGTCAGCCGTTCGTAGGGAGAGGCCGCCGCATCCCACTTCTCTTTCCAGTCGGGCTCGGGGCCGTCGCGGAAAACCAGCTTGTTGCGCATGAAAATAGCGGCGACGACGCTGCTCATCCGAACCGCGCTCACGAGAGTATGCGCCCGAACGACGACCTTCTCGGTGATCGGGGGACGGCTGAGGGTAAAGGTCGTGCGGTTGTTCAGGATCAGAAGACGCGGCGGGATCTTTAATCTCGGCTCACCTCCGACTTCCGTCTTTTCCCGCGCGATCGTAATGGCGTCGTTTGAAAGCACTCGTCAGGGTCCATTTCCGATGATTCGGGCCGGGTCCACCACCGGGCAACCCGAAACGGGGCGTAGCATACTCTATGTCGTCACTCCGCCAAATCTTTAATTAGCCTTTTTCCCTTTTCCTGCAAGGGGGAAAAAGCCTTGATCCTGACCGCCTGCTTTCGTGAGGGGAGAAACCCTGGGCGAGGGGAAACAATATCGGATGAAGTTTGGAATGAGTCTTGAAATTTTTCGAAACTGCATTCATCTTGCGCGGGTCCTGAAATCAAGCGACGGCGCGGTGATGCCGCGCACCAAAGACGTGCTTTCACTCTAACTCGTCAATCGAGGGTAGCAAAAGATGATTAAAGTTGGAGACAAGATTCCTTCCGCGAATTTCCAGGAACTGACGGATTCGGGCATCGATCAGGTGTCCACCGATTCCGTGTTCAAGGGCAAGAAGGTCGTCATGTTCGGCATTCCCGGCGCCTTCACCCCGGTCTGCTCGGAGCAGCACCTCCCCGGTTACGTCAAAAAGGCGAAGCAGCTTGCCGACAAGGGCGTGGACGCGATCGTCTGCATGGCGGTCAACGATCCCTTCGTGATGAAGACCTGGGGCGATTCGCAGAACGCCCACGGCAAGGTCCGCCTGTTGGCCGATGGCAATGCCGAGCTGACCAAGGCCATGGGTCTTGACCTCGACGCCTCCGGCTTCGGCATGTCCACCCGCTGCCACCGCTTCTCGATGGTCGTCGAGGACGGCAAGGTGACCAAGCTGCACGTCCAGGACAACCCGCTCGAACTGTCGGGCGCGGCCTGCGAGGTCATTCTCGGCGAGATTTGATCCTTGAATTCCAGGGCCGGCCTCCCTTTGCCGGCCCTGGCCCTTCGTTCCCCATCTTGCTGGGAACGTTGCAAACGCCGCCCGCCGACGGTATAGCTCTGCCCATGCGAACCATCGCCCTTTCTCGCCGCGCCCATGACGCTGCGGCTGCCGAATGAAAGACCTGGGCGCCGTCTTCCATGACTCCGCCGCGTGGATCATGGCTTTGGGCGTCGCCTTCGGCCTTGGATTGTTCCTGACCTCCGTTTTCGACAGCGATCCCTGGAACGATCACACCTACGACATCGCCCCCCCCATCGTTTCCGGAGCGCCGGCCCCGCACCAGGACGGGCGCGAGGCCATGGTTTGCTCCAGTTGTCATGCCGTCGTGCCGATGAAGATGGCCGCCGGACAGACCAGGGGGCTGTTTCCGATCATCCAGGGCGCGCCCTCGCCCCATCTCGACCAAAGAAAAGACATGGCCTGCGCCTCCTGCCACACCATTTTGCCGAAGGGAAAGGGCCTGCCGAAGGGAACGGGCCTAGCGAAGACGGCTCCCCCTCCCCCCCCTCAGGCATTGGCCGCGCCACGGGCGCTGACGGTCGCGTTGCCGGTTGCGGTCGCCAATCCTCCGGTTCCCTCCCCCGCCGTCCTTGATCCCGAGGCCCACGAACGTTTCCTCCCCTTCCGCTTTCAGGGCAGGGTCTCCCGAGTCGCCGTCACGGGAAAGCGGGCCGCCTGGGGGGACGTGTACGTTCTGGTCGACGGCGGCATCAATCCTCCCAGATGGATCGATCTGGCGCCGTGGGTCTATCTGCGGGCCGGGGGGTGCCACGTCCGCACCGGAATGTTCATCAAGGGGACCGCGTACCGCGATCCGGCCGACACGCCGACGTCGCTGGCCTACGGCAAGAATCTGGTGGTGAACGGAGAACTTTGCCCCCTGCGCGACAACCACCTCACCGGCATGTGGGAACAGGCGGGAGGGGCGGATGTCGAGGAAAGATGACGGCCCGGGACGGGCCTTCGTCCCCGCCCAGTGGAACGCCATTTATCTGCTGGGGGCGGCCGGAGCGCTGGTCGCGGCCCTGATCGTCGGTATCCAGCCCCTGCTGCTGGACACGGTGTTCGGGATCGCCTTCGAAAAGGAGGGCTCCATCAATGCCGACGTGCAGGTGGTGGCGGAAATCATTTCCATCATCGCGGTCGGTCTGGCCGGGCTGACATCCGACCGTATCGGCCGCGTCCCCGTCATCGCCATCGCCTTTTTGGCCGTCTGTTTCGGCGCGTTCCTGTCCCTGGTCAGCCTGGACACCGCCCCGACCCTCGGCGCCGGGGCGCTGGTGCTGTTCTACCTCGTGAGAGCCCTGATCACCAGCGGCGCCGAAACCGCGCAGTTGCAGTTGGCGACCCTGGTTGGCGACGCCTCGGAATTCGGGAACCGCCCCCGGCTGATCCGGAACATCGTCCTGATGACGGTGTTCGGAGGCACCGTCCTTGCCGCCATCGTCA
Source organism: Alphaproteobacteria bacterium (assembly GCA_015228695.1). Lineage (GTDB taxonomy): Bacteria > Pseudomonadota > Alphaproteobacteria > Rhodospirillales > Rhodospirillaceae > JADGDA01. The sequence continues at coordinate 12,856 of JADGDA010000035.1, read as the reverse complement.
TTCAGATCGCCAAGCAGCCCGGCGGAATCGCGGTCATTCTGACTCTGCCCCTCCTGGTAGGCATCTTCGGATTCTTCATGGCCCGCAGGATGCTGACCGACGTCGCCCCCCGACTCCAGGGTGACGAGCATCTCCTGCGCAAGGTCTGGGCCCTGGTCAGCCGCGATCCGAGAATGCAGCTCGCCCTAGTGGCGGCCTTCTACACCCGGGCCGACGTCGTCATTACCAGCCTGTTTTTCTCGTTGTGGTGCATTTCCGTCTCCGATCTTCTGGGAATGACCCGCACCGCCGCCGCCGCCCACGCCGCCGTCATGATCGGCCTGCTCGGATTCGCGGTTCTGGTGGCGATTCCGTTCTGGAAGGTCGTCATCGAGCGCCACAGCCGGATATCGGCCATCGGGGCCAGCCTGTCCCTGGCCGGCATGGGATACGGGGTCCTGGGGATGTTCGCCAATCCCTTCAATGGGTTTGTGGCCCTCCCGCTGCTGCTGATCGGGGTCGGCCACGCCGGTTGCACCGTCACCTTGAACGTTCTGACGGTGGACATCTCCCCCAAGCGCATCCTCGGCTCCATGCTGGGCACGGTGTACCTGATCGGAGGGGTCGGGATCATCATGATGGTGCAGAGCAGCGGCTATTATTTCGATGCCGCCGGGCCGCGCGCCCCGTTCCTGCTGATGGCGACGGGAAAGTTCCTGGTCACTCTCTACGCCGGCTGGCTGCTGCTGAACGGGATCAACGAGACGGCCACGCACAGCCTGACGGGCGGACGCAAGATCGACTGGAAGCCGCTGGTGTTCATGACCGCCGCCCTGCCCTTCGTCTGGCTGATCGGGCGGGTTCTGACCGGCGGCTACATCACCAACGGTTCCCTGGCGGAAGCCCCGGTCGGGTTCATCAACCGTTACCTGGGCGACTGGGCCATCACCTTCCTGCTCATCTCCCTGGCCATCCGGCCGGTTCAGGAATTGACCGGAATCAAGGTCTTGGCTAGGTACCGGCGGATGATCGGGCTGTACGCCTTCTTCTACGCCCTGATGCACGTCATTGCCTATCCGGCTCTCGAATGGGCCTTCAACGTCCATGACATGCTGGGCGATATCGTCAAGAGACCCTTCATCCTCCTCGGCATCCTGGCGTTCATTCCGATGACGGCATTGGCTGTGACCTCCACCGACCGGCAGATCCGGCGCCTGGGCGGCAAACGGTGGAAGAAGCTGCATCAGGCGGTCTACGCCATCGGCATCCTGGCGGCCCTTCACTTCATTTTCGCGGCCAACCACGAGAACGGCGAGCCCTATGTCTACGCGGTGATCATCGCCGCGTTGCTGGCCTACCGCGTGGCCGGCTGGCGGAAGAAGGCGCCGGGTTGAGGGGGCGGGGGCGATGAAGAGAACCTTTCAGGCGGGCGAGATCGTTTTCCGGGAAGGCGAAATCAGCCTGACCGTTTACGTCGTCCAATCCGGCGAAGTCGAACTGTGCAAGATGGGGCCGCGCGGGATGGTCGTCCTCGCCACCCTGGGCAAGGGCGAAATGTTCGGGGAGATGGGCGTCCTCGACAAGACCCCCCGCAGCGCGACCGCCCTTGCCGCGACCGATCTTGAAGTCGAGATCATTCCCCGCAGTGAATTTCTCCATGACCTGGAAACGAAGCCGGGCATGCAGCTCAAGGTCCTGCGCAAGCTGATCGACCGTCTGAGGGCCGCCGACATGATGCTGGCCCAGTTGGGCGGCGTGGAGGGAAAGGCCGGCGAGTCCCTTCCCCTCCCCTCCCAGCCCAAGGCGGAGGGCCGGAAAGCTTCCAGCGGAGGCCTGCTCCGGCGCCTGTTCGGGCTGGTCAAGACGCGCTCCCCCAGTCCGTCCCAGCCGCTTCCCAAGGAAAATGCCGGTCCCCTGGTGATTCTGCTGGCCAACATCTTCGGCGATTACGAGGGCGGACTGACCGTCAAGAAGATTCAGGCGGCGCTGGAGGCTCTTCCATCCTGCGTGGCGCGCCCGGTCAACGCCTACGTCCCGGCCCCCGGCACCGTGGACGGAATTCCCGCCGGTGAACAGCTTCCGGCGGCGATCGACCAGGGGCGGAAGCTGCTCGCCAAGAACAACGGCGACCTGTTGATCTGGGGCGAGGTCGACCCGGACGGCCGCCTGCTCGAACTCCGCTTTCTCCCCCAGGTCAACGATGACCGGGCCGGAGCCTTTTCGCCCGAAATTCCCCTCGACCTGCCGTTCGAGTTCGAGGAGGGGTGGATCAATCTGCTCCGGGCCTCGGTCCTGGCGGCCCTGGAGCCCCGCACCGAGGCCCATGTCACCGCCCTCCGCTCCGCCCTGGCGACGGAGGTGGCGCAGGCGGCGGCGGTGGTCGAAAGCAGCCGCGGCTTCATGTCCGCCGGCGAGCAGGCGACGGTGTACATCGCCTACGCCAACGCCAATGCCGCTGCCGGGAACATGGATCAGGGGCCGGACCTCTACCACGCCGCGATCGAAAATTACCGGCGGGCGATCCGCTTCCTGACCGAGCAGGTCAGCCGCACCCTGGGGCTGGTCCAGCGTCAGCTCGGGCTTTCGCTCCAGGCCGCCGGGGAACGCTTCGGCGATCCCGATCTGCTGGAGCGGGCCGCCGACACCTACCGCGCGGCCTGCCAGTCGATCACCCGCGAGGATTCCCCGCGCGAGTGGGCCCTGATCCAGAACCGTCTGGGCGTGCTCCTCTACCGGCTCGACCTGAAGACCGGACGCAACGAGCCCCTGCGGGAGTCCCTTGCCGCCTTCCAGGGCGCCCTCCAGGTGATCACCCGCGCCGACGAACCCTTCCGGTGGGCGGAAATCATGAACAACCTCGCCCAGGCCCTTCAGGTCTACGGGGAGCATGTGAAAAGTCCGAACGCCCTGGAGCGGGCGGTGGAGGCCTGCCGGGTCGCCTGCGAGGTCAGAACCCAGGATGTGGCGCCCCTGCTGTGGGCGGCGACCCAAAACAACATGGGATCGGCGCTGTTTCTGCTCGCACGACACAGCAAGAATTCGGACCATGCCCGTCAGGCCGCCGAGGCGTTCCGGGGCGCGCTCGGCATCTACGAAATCCAGGGGGCGACGAAACTCGCCAGCGTCGCCGAAAAGAACCTCGCCCGCGCGTCCGAGCTGTACCAGTCCCAAAGCCGGCGGCGGGTGGTTCAGCCGGTCTGGGCGGACGACGGAACCCCCGAGGACGCTCCGCCCCTTACCGGCGAGTAGCCCCGCCGCACCATGCGCGCCACATGAGGCGGTAGGCGTCCTCCAACTCGGCGACGTGGCGTTCGGCGTCGAGGAGGGGAGAGGCGCGCATGAGGCCGCGCAGGGTTTGCCGGTAATGGCGCAGGCGCTCCGGATCGCCGGCCAGGGAAACGGCGGTCTCCACGAAGGCCGCGTCGTCCCGGGCCGCCAGTTCGGGGGCCCCGATCCGGGACAGATGGCTGTAGCCGTACCGCCCCACCAGCGTCTCCCCGATCCGGGTCACCACCGGAACCCCCATCCACAGGGCCTCCACCGTGGTCCGCCCGCCGCAGAACGGCAGCGTGTCGAGAACGATGTCCACCCGGTTGTGCCACGCCATGTGGTCGGAGGCCGCGACGAAGCCGTAAAGGTCCACCCGCCCGGCCGCGATCCCGTGCTCCTCCAGACGCCGGAGCAGGTGCGCCCGGCTCTCCGGACGGTCCATCAGCCGCCCCTTGATCAGAAGCCGGGCCGCCGGACACCGCTCCAGCACCTTTCCCCACAACCGCAGGGTCGCGTCGGAAATCTTGGTCGGGTTGTTGAAGCTGCCGAAGGTGACGAACCCCGCCGCCGCCGACGGAGGCGCGCCGATGGGGGTGTCGTGATCGACACGGGTCACCTCGAACCCCCCGTCCAGCTCGATCACCCGCTCCCGCGCGAACGCCTGCATCGCTCCGCCTTCGTTCAGCCAGCGGTCGCCGATGGCGTAATCCATCGCCGAAAGCCCGCTCGTCAGCCCCTGGCACAGATAGGACACCTGGACCGGAGCCGGCTTGCGCGCGAACACCGCCAGACGGTTCCCCGCCCAGTGCCCCATCGGATCGACCAGGATGTCGATGCCGTCCGCCTCGATCCGCGCCGCCACCTCCGCGTCGGACAGGCCATGGACGAACGTCCAGGCGTCGCATGCCTCCTTGAGACGCCACGTCGTCGCCGTCGGCCGCTGGACATGGGCGTAGACGTGCACCGAGACCCGGTCGCGCCGGTGCCCCCGCAGCACCGGCTCCAGATCGTTGGTCAGCACATGGTCGGTCAGCGACGGCGACAGATACCCCACCCGCAGCCGCCGTTCCGGATCGGGATCGTTGCCGAAGGAGAGGCGGCGGCCCCCGTCCTCGAACCGCTCCCCGAACCGCGCCGCCTGCTCAAAAATCTCCGCCCCCCCGAACCTCGGCATCACCATCATCGTCAGAAGAAGATTGGAGTGGGTCCAGGCGTCTCCGGGACGGAGCGACAACGACCGCCGATAGCTCGCCTCCGCCTCCGCCAACATGCCGATGGCGTTGTAGACCTTGCCCAGGTTGCCGAGGGCCGAGGCGTCGTCGGGAGCGATCTCCAGGGCCCGGCTCAGAGACGCCAGCGCCTCGTCCAGCAGCCCCCTCTCGCACAGATCGTTGCCCAGGCCGGCATGGGCCGGGGCGAATCCGGGATCGAGGCTCAGCGCCCGCCGGTGGCGCTCCTCGGCCTCCTCCACCCGGCCCTGCTCGCGCAGGACGTCGCCCAGGGCCGAATGGAGGGAGGCGACGTCCGGGGCGAGGCCGAGGGCGCGGAGGTAGCTCGCCTCCGCCTCCTCAAGATGACCTAAATCATAAAGAACGTTTCCCAAGTTCGCGTGGGCATTCGTAAATCCCGGATCTATCTCCAAGGCTCGGCGGTAGCTCGCCTCCGCCTCGCCAAGGCGCCCCAGTTCGCGGAGCGCATTGCCCAGATCGACGTGGACGGCGGCCAGACCCGGATTCAGCGCCAACGCCCTGCCGTAGGCCTCCACCGCCTCGTCCAGGCGTCCGCCCCGGTGGGCGATGGTTCCCGCCAGATGGAGGCCGGCGGGATTCTCCGACCTCGCGGCCAGGAAACGGCCGTAGATCGCGCCGATTTCGTCGAGGGGGGGTGAAGGCTCGCTCATCGGGGTAGGCTTGGATCCCGTTGACGGCAAAGTCAAGACTCCGCCTTGATCGATCTTATTCCGCTTCCGCGTCTTGTGATTCCGCCCCGATTGCGGCACTCTGGGGCCGTAGCTCAAGAATGGAGCGGAGAGGTCCGGGGCGTGCTGAGAATCGGCAGGAAACCGACGGCGGAGGCGGGTGACATTTCTCTGCGTGCCGGGGATTCTCTCCTGAGGATGGGGTTTGCCACCGCCCTGGTCGCCGCCCTGTGGGGCTTTTTGTTTCTCGACCTCTGGCGGGAAGGCGTTTCCGTCCTCGATACCGCAGAACGCCAGAGCCGCGAACTCGCGACGATCCTGGGGGTCGCCACCGCCCGCTCGATGGAGTCGGTCGACCTTCTCCTCGCCATGACCGAAGCCGATCTGGGCGCGGCAAGCCCATCGACCCCCGCCGACATCGAGCGGACCCTGGAGCGAAGGGTGCGCTCGCAGCCGCAGGTGCTGTCCCTTGCCGTCACCGACGCCCTCGGGCGCCCCCTTTTCCGCTCCGGCGCGGCGGCGGATCTTTCCGGGCTGGACTTGGCGCGTCTTGAGTCCATGACCATCCGCCGCGCCGACGCCCCCGACGCCCACGGGACGATGGAGAATGGAGGACAAAAGCCGTTCATCGGGATGGTCCGGCGTATCCAGCCCGTGGACGGATCGTTTTCCGGCGCAATCGTCGCCATGATCGACCCGGATGAAATCCGCCGCCTGTTCCGTTCCGTCGACGTCGGCCCCCACGGGGTCATCGTCCTCTCGCGGTGGGATGGCGTGAGCTTGGTGGGCGGGACCGCGAAGACCCTCCAGCCCCAGGCATTAAATCCCACGGATTGGATCGTCGCCCGCCGTCCCGTTCCCGGCTTCGCCCTGACGGTTTTCGTCGTGTGTTCGAAGGCGGACGTTCTTTCCCGTATTTGGATGCACGCTTTTACCTATGGTCTGGTCGGCCTTCTGATGAGCGCGGCGATCCTGTTCCTGACGCGGGGGCTTCTCCGCCAGATTGAGGTGAGCCGCGCGGCGGAGGCGGCCTTGCGCGACAGCAAGGAGCAGCTCCAGGGCATTTTCGACAACGCGGCCGCCCTGATCCACGTCAAGGACCGGGAGGGACGTTACCTGCTGGTCAACCGGCAATACCTGTTCGAATTCGCAACAACGCCCGAGGCGATTCTGGGCAAGAGCGTGAAGGACCTTCACTCCCCGTCCGTCGCCGAGGCGCTGCTCGGGCACGACCGCAAGGTGATCGCCGATTCCGCCCCGATCCGCTACGAGGAGAGAGTCATCGGCCCCCGGGGCCCCCGTGACTACGTGACGATCAAATTTCCGCTGTTCGATCCGGATGGGGGGGTGCGGGCGGTCTGCGGCATCTCCACCGACATCACTGAGACCAAGGAATTGGAGGCGACGGCCCGCAGGGAACGCGACTTCTCCCGGATGCTGATCGAAAGCCTTCCGGGGATCGTCTATCTGTTCGATGAAAATCTGCGGTTCCTCTTGTGGAACCGGAATTTCGAGACCGTTTCCGGCTACGGCGCCGAAGAGGTCGCCACCCTTTCTCCCCTCGCCTTTTTCACCGGCGCGGAACGGGATCTGGTGACCCAGCGCATCAAGCGGGTGTTCGAGGACGGCTGGTCCGATGTCGAGGCCCGCTTCATCTCCAAGTCGGGCCGGGGAGTCCCTTATTATTTCACCGGCCGCCGGATCGCCATCGAGGGGGGCTGGGGCGTCATCGGCATGGGAATCGACATCAGCGAACGGGTCGCGGCCGAGCAGGCCCTGCTCGCCAAATCCAAGGAAATCGAGCGGTCGAACCGCGAACTGGAACAGTTCGCCTACGTGGCGTCCCACGACCTTCAAGAACCCCTGCGCATGATTTCGAGCTACCTTCAGCTTCTACAGCGCGACTATGCCGGGCGCCTGGACGCCGACGCCGACGAATTCATCGGCTATACCGTCGAGGGCGTCCGTCGCATGCGGGACATGGTCCGGGACCTGCTGGAATATTCCCGCATCGGCCGCATGGGGGGACCGATGGTTCCCATCGATCCGGGAACGGCCGTTTCCGACGCCCTCGCCAATCTCGGGACCTCGATCGAGGAAAGCGGAGCCCGAATCTTCGCTCCCGACGCCTTCCCCGCCGTCGTGGCAAGCCGTGACGACCTCACCCGCCTGTTCCAGAATCTGATCGGCAACGCCATCAAATACGCCGCCAAGGGACGTCCCCCGGAAATCCGCGTCACGGCCGAGCGCACGGACGATATGTGCGCGTTTTCCGTCGCCGACAACGGAATCGGCATCGAACCCCGCTATTTCGAGCGTATTTTCATGATCTTTCAACGTCTTCACGAGCGCGAGGCTTATTCCGGGACGGGGATCGGGCTGGCCATTGTGAAGAAGATCGTGGAGCGGCATGGAGGGAAATTGTGGGTCGAATCCGAACCGGGTCAGGGCAGCACGTTCCATTTCACCTTGCCCGCCGCGGACGGGCCATGAAGCCCCCGAGCGCCGCGGATATCGACGCCCTCGCCCGCGCCGCCCTCCGGTCGATCCCCGAGGTCCTGCGCCGTCATGCCATGGACGTGATTCTGAGCGTGGAGGAGTTCTGCGACGAGGAAACCGAGGTGGAGATGGGCCTTGAAAGCCCCTTCGACCTTCTCGGCCTCTACCGGGGCATCCCCCTTCACCGCCGCAGCGTCTCCGACATCGGCATGGGGCCGGACATGATCTTCCTGTACCGCCGCCCGATCCTGGACTACTGGTGCGAAAGCGGCGAGGACCTGGAACGGGTGATCCGCCACGTCCTCATCCACGAAATCGGCCACCACTTCGGCTTTTCCGACGCGGACATGGAACGGATCGAGCGGATGGAACTGGACCCACCCTAAAGCGCCGGGAACCCCTATTTCACGTCGGCGGCGACGCGCATGGAGACGATCTTGTCCGGGTCGGCCACCTTTCCGTTGTCCGATTCCGAGCCTTTCTTGATCTTGTCCACGTGCTCCATTCCCTCGATCACCTGCCCCCAGATGGTGTACTGCCCATCCAGGAACGAGGAGGGCTTGAAGCAGATGAAGAACTGGCTGTCGGCGCTGTCGGGGCTTTGCGAGCGGGCCATGGATGCGACTCCGCGCACATGGCGGGCCTTGGTCGGAGGACTGAATTCCGCCTTCAGCTTCTGCCCGGAGCCGCCCATGCCGGTGCCGGTCGGGTCGCCGGTCTGGGCCATGAAGCCCTCGATCACCCGATGGAACACCACCCCGTCATAAAAACCCTGCCGGGCCAGTTCCTTGATCCGCGCCACATGGTTCGGAGCCAGATCGGGACGCAGTTCGATCACCACGCGCCCGCTCGCCAGTTCCATGTACAGGGTGTTCTCCGGGTTTCCCGCCTGAACGTCCTCCGTGCTCATCGCCAAAACTCCAAGCAAAACAAAGCATAGTCTGAGAAAGGCCTTCATTTTCCCACTCCCCTTGACGCCGGGGGCTCCCCTCGGTCAGAGGGGCGCCGCCTCCCGGATGCGGCCGTAGCGCCTGTCCAGATGCCTGTGCACGCGCGGAGACACGAACGAGGAGATGTCGCCCCCCAGGCGCCCGATCTCCTTGACGAAACGGGACGAGATGAACTGACACCGCTCCGAGGCCATCAGGAACACCGTCTCGACCGACGGACAGATCCGGGTGTTCATGCCCGCCATCTGGAATTCGTACTCGAAGTCGGAAACCGCCCGCAGGCCGCGCACGATCACCGTGGCCTCGCAGGAGCAGACGAAATCCACCAGCAGGATCGAGAAGGGCCGAACCTCGACGCTGGCATCCCTGATGCTGTCGGCGGCCTTGATCTCCTCCCGCACCATCTCGACTCGCTCATCGACCGAGAACAGCGGCCCCTTGCCGTCGTTGTCGGCGACGCCGATGATCAGGTGATCGACCACGCGGGTCGCGCGAATGATGATATCGAGATGTCCGTTCGTGATCGGGTCGAAAGTCCCCGGATACACGCCGACCCGATTAGTCATTACCCTCTCCATCCAAAGTCTCGGACGCGCCCGGAGGCAAATCCTCCCCCCCTTCCGCGTCCCCCCCATCTTCCTCGTCCATGTCGGCCAGCCGCACGGCGGAGACCACCCGTTCGTTCTCCCCGGTGCGGAACAGGGTCACCCCCTGGGTGTTGCGCCGGGCGATACGCACGTCGTCCACGGGAACCCGGATGATCTGGCCCGAGTCGGTCACCATGACGATCTGATCGCTGTGCCGTATCGGGAAGGACGCGGCGACGGCGCCGTTGCGCTTCGAGGTCTCGATGCTGACAATGCCCTGCCCGCCGCGCCCGGTGATGCGGTATTCATAGGCCGAGGTTCTTTTCCCGAATCCGTTCTCGGTGATGGTGAGAATGAACTCCTCCCCGGCCGCCATGCGCTCGACCTCCTCGGGGGAGAGGGACCCCACGGCGGACGTCTCCTCGGAGGCGTCCTCCTCGCCCGTGCCCGTCTCCCCGTCGTCGTCGCCGGCGGCCCGGCGCAGCTTCTGATAGGCGTTGCGTTGCTCCGGGGTGTAATCGGCATGGGCCAGGACGGACATGGACATCACCGTGTCCTCCCCGGCCAGCCGGATTCCCCGGACGCCGGTCGAGGTGCGGCCGACGAACACCCGCACGTCGGTGACCGGGAACCGGATGCACTTGCCGTTGCGGGTGCTGAGCAGCACATCGTCCGTTTCCGAGCAGGTGAGCACGGCGATCAGGCTGTCGCCCTCGTCCAGTTTCATGGCGATCTTGCCGTTGGCCATCACGTTGGTGAAGTCCGACAGAAGATTGCGGCGGACGTTGCCGGAAGCGGTGGCGAACATGACGTTCAGAGCGCCCCAGGTGTCCTCCTCCTCCGGCAAGGGCATGACGGTGGAGATGGTTTCCCCCGCGCTGAGCGGGAGGATGTTGATCATGGCCTTCCCCCGCGCCTGGGGCGTGCCGACGGGAAGGCGGTGGACCTTCAGCTTGTAGGCGATTCCCAGCGACGAGAAGAACAGGACCGGCGTATGGGTGCTGGCGACGAAGACATGGCTGACCATGTCCTCGTCGCGGGTGGACATTCCCGAACGGCCCTTCCCGCCCCGCCTCTGCGCCCGATAGGTGGACAGCGGCACCCGCTTGATGTAGCCGGTGCTGGTGACCGTGACCACCATGTCCTCACGCTGGATCAGATCCTCGATGTCCTGCTCGAACTCGGCGTCCTCCAGGGTGGTGCGCCGGGGAGTGGCGTACTGCTCCCTGATGTCCGCCAGTTCCTTGCGGAGGATCGCATACAGGTGATCCCGGGACGACAGGATATGGAGGTATTCCTCGATCTCCGCGCCGATGTCCCGCAATTCCTGGTGAATCTTGTCCCGCTCCAGGCCCGTCAGGCGATGGAGGCGCAAATCCAGGATGGCGCGGGCCTGGGCCTCCGACAGCCGGTATTTTCCCTTGACCACGGCGCGGCCGGGCTCGTCGATCAGGACGATCAGGGGCTCCACGTCGGAAGCCGGCCAGTCCCGGGCCATCAGCCGCTCCCGCGCCGTCGCCGGATCGGGGGCCCCGCGGATCAGGGCGATCACCTCGTCCAGGCTGGCCACGGCGATGGCGAGGCCGACCAGGGTATGGGCCTTGTCCCGCGCCCGCCCCAACTCGAAGATGGTGCGGCGACGGATGACCTCCTCGCGGAACTGGACGAAGGCGACGATGATGTCCCGCAGGGACATCATCACCGGCCGCCCCCCGTTGAGGGCCAGCATGTTGACGCCGAAAGAGGTTTGCAGCGGCGTGAACCGGTAGAGCTGGTTGAGGACCACCTCGGCCATGGCGTCGCGTTTGATCTCGACCACCACCCGGACGCCCCGCCGATCCGACTCGTCGCGAAGGTCGGCGATGCCCTCGATCTTCTTGTCGCGCACGAGTTCCGCCATGATCTCGATCATGCGGGCCTTGTTGACCTGATAGGGCACCTCGGTGACGATAATGGCGTCGCGGTCCTTGCGGATTTCCTCGATATGGCAGCGGCCGCGCATGACCACCGAGCCCCGCCCGGTCAAAAGGGCCTGACGCGCCCCGCCCCGCCCGAGGACGACGCCGCCGGTCGGGAAGTCGGGTCCCGGCACCAGCTCCATCATCTCCTCGATGGTGACGTCGGGGTTGTCGATGTAGGCGAAGCAGGCGTCGATGACCTCCCCCAGGTTATGGGGTGGAATGTTGGTGGCCATGCCGACGGCGATGCCGCCCGCTCCGTTGACCAGCAGATTCGGGAACCGGGCGGGCAGAACCATCGGTTCACGGGAGGTTTCGTCGTAATTGGGCTGGAAATCGACCGTGTCCTTGTCGATATCCTCCAGCAGGCTGTGGGCGGAGCGGGCCAGCCGGGCCTCGGTATAGCGCATGGCCGCCGGGGGGTCGCCGTCCATCGAGCCGAAATTGCCCTGCCCGTCGATCAGGGGCAGGCGCATGGAAAAGCCCTGCGCCATGCGTACCATGGCGTCGTAGATGGCCGAATCGCCGTGGGGATGGTACTTGCCCATCACGTCGCCGACGATGCGGGCCGATTTGCGGAAAGGCTTGTTGAAGTCGTATCCGTTCTCCTTCATCGAGAACAGGATGCGGCGGTGGACGGGCTTCAGGCCGTCGCGCACGTCGGGAAGCGCCCGGCTCACGATCACGCTCATGGCGTAATCGAGGTACGAGCGTTTCATCTCGTCTTCGATGGTCACCGGCGCGATATCGAAGCCCGAAGGCGGGACGGCATTGCTCAAGGGACGGCTCTCACCTGCTCACGGGCCGAAGAGCGGCGCGCGGGCCGCTTCATAGCACATATCCACGTTGCGCCGCACCCCTGAACAGCGGATCAGGGGCCGTTCCCGGCGATGTTTACGACGATTCCTCGTCGTCTTCAGAGGCGAGGCGCACCGCAGCCGTCAGATGGTCGCGGACCGCATCCCCGCGCCCGTCGCGGATCAGATCGAGCGGAGCCCCGCCGAGCACCCTATTGCCGCCCCGGAACCACCGGGCGCGTTGCCCCGAGGTCGGATACAGCAGCGCCAGGGCGGAGTGGGCGCTCACCACCAGACGCAGCCGGTCCAGGACGGTCCCGGCGAACGGCGCCGGCGTCTCCTCGCGCCACCCGGCCACCTCCTCGACGGGAAGACCGGTCAGGTCCGACTGTTCCTCGGGACCAAGGTCCAGATCGTCGGCGGCGGCGAAATAGTGATCGAGGAACAGGCTCCAGGCGACATGTTTCCAGACGGCGTCCCGTTCCTCGCTGCTCAGCGCCGCCGTCAGGGGCGAGCGCATCCGCAGGAGACGCCCGCGCGTGGTCGGAGCCAGGACGGCCGCCTGGGCGTCCTGGACGGGCATGGCCGCGACCTGCTCCCACAGACGCCAAAACTCCATCCGCTCGGGCTGGGCGATCTTGAGGCGGGCGACCTGCTCCAGGATACGGCCCACCAGCCCGCCGCCGGAGTCCAGGACGCGGAAGGCGGCGCGATGGAACTCGATCGATTTCTTCTCGGCCAGCGGATCGGATTCCATCACGGGCGAACCACGCTGGGTCAGAAGGGAATGTCATCGTCCAGGTCGGAGGGCTTATCCCAGCCGGCCCCGCCGCCGCCCGACCTGCCGCCGCCCGTGGAGCCGGAAGGAGCCCCATAATCGCCGCCCCCACCACCGCCG
>JADGDA010000359.1 GCA_015228695.1 Alphaproteobacteria bacterium | reverse complement strand
GGGACGCCCGTCCGCGTCATCGGCACGGTGCAGGACATCACCGAGCGGACCCGCGCCGCCGAGGCTCTGAAAGCCAGCGAGGAGCGTTTCCGCACCACCTTCGAGCAGGCGGGAATCGGCATCGCCCACATCAGCCTCGGCGGCCGGTTCCTCCGCGCCAACGGCAAGCTGTGCGGCATCACCGGCTACAGCCTCGATGAACTGCTGGCGTTGGACTTCCGGGAGATCGTGCATCCCGATGACATCGCGGAGGAGGAGGCGCGGCTCAACGAGGTCGCGGCCTGCGGCGTGGGCATCCCCGTCGCCCTGGACGGAGAGTTGGACGCCCTTGTCCACCGCCGCGCCGCTCTGGAAGGCGAAATCTCCGCCTTGAACGCGGCCCTGGCGACGGTTCGTTCGTCCGGGGAGGACGCGGCGGACGTCGGGCTGCTGGCCGAGCGCGACGCCCTTATCGCCACCATCGCCGCCCTCGGCCAGGACCGGACGTCCCTGGAAAGGGAGGTTCTCCATCTGAAACAGGTCCGCGCCGACCATGACCGGGTGCTCGCCGAGCATCGCCGATTGCGGGGCGAGCACGAGGCGCTCGTCAAGGCCGAGGCCGAAGCCCGTTCCCGCCGCGAGGCCGTCGTGACGGAGATCGGCTTTGCCCAGGCGGCGCTGGAGACCCTCACGGCTCAGCAACAGAACCTCCGCAACGAGGTCGCCGGGTTGCGGGACGAACTGGCCGCCGCCGTGGCGGAGCGCGATCGTCTGGCCGTGGAGGCCGAGCGCCGGAGCGCCGGCGCGGGCCGGGCCATCCAGGCGGTGGCCAAGCCCCGGCGGAAACGGATCGAAGGCGCCGACGTCCGCCATATTCCGGTGGAGAGCCTGGGGGTGGGCGTGGTCAATACCCTTGGCGAGGGCATCGGCCTTGTCGTTACGGCCGTGGCCGTCGTCGCGGGATGGGTGATTCCCAGCATCGGAAAAAGGGCACGGGCGCGAAGGCTTGGAATCGGGAAGACGCCCCATGCCTAATCGGACGAGGCGAAACGTTCCATGAGTGCCTACAGGTATCTCGCAAAGATAAAGGGTTGCGACGGTTCCTATGTGGTCGCCGGGGGTAAGGGCGCCATCGTCAAGGGGGTCATCGTCAAGGGGGTGGCTCCGGCGTCCGTCGCGGCCAAGACCACCCTTGCCGCGAAGGCGGGCGCGCCGCTGGGCCCTGTCGCCGGGGGAGCCTTGGCCGCTCCCGCCGCCGGAGGGGGCGGCGGAGTCGGTCTGTCGGTCGCCGAGGTGGCCCGCCAAGCCACCGGCGCGGGAAAGGGACTCGCCGCCGGGGGAACGTTCGTCGTTGACGGCCTCAGGTCGGTCGTCGGTGGGGTCGCGGCACCGCCCGTTGCCGGAACGGCCACCGGGATCGGTAAGGGTTTTGCCATCGGGGGAGCCTTGGCCGCTCCCACCGTCGGAGGGGGCGGCGGAGTCGGTCTGTCGGTCGCCGAGGTGGCCGGGCAGGCCGTCGGCGCGGGAAAAGGACTCGCCGCCGGGGGAACGTTCGTCGTTGACGGCCTCAGGTCGGTCGTCGGCGTTGCGGCATCGCCCGTTGCCGGAGCGGCTGCCGGGATCGGAAACGGCCTTGCCTCCGGAGGAGCTGCCGCCCTTGCCGGGGTAAAGTCCGTGGCGACCGGCGCTTCGGGACTGGTGAGCAAGGGAGTCGCCCTGGGGATCGGGGGGCTGGGGCCATGGTTTCCCTTTGTGATCGCGACCGGACTGGTCGGGGCCGTGGTCATCTATGGAAGTTCCAGGAACGCGCCCGCCTCCGCGCAACGTCCGTCCCCGCCACCACCTCCTCCCCCGCCACCACCTCCCCCAGCGCCGAAGCGAAAGGCTGGCGGCCCTCCACCTCCGCCCCCTCCGTCTCCACGGGCGTCCAGGCCCGCCGCACCGGCGGCAAAACCGTCGCAGGGGTTGTTTGGAGCCGTTTCCAGGCTGTTTGGGGGCGGGAAGACTCCGCCCAGCCCAGCCCAGGGCGCGACCGCCGCTCCGGCGGAGTCCGTTCCCGCACAGGCCAGGACGGTTACGGCGAAACCCCAAGCGCCTGCGTCCAAGCCCGCGCCCAAGGTCGCGCCGAAACCCGCACCCGTGTCCAAGGCCGCCACGGTTCTTCCGGCGACCTATTTTTCCGACGACGAAATTCTGACCGAGCCCTCCTTCTCCGTGGAAAATAATGATGGCGGAGCCTCGCGGTCCCTGACCGTGGGCCAAGCCACCCCCCCACCCTCCACCTCCGCCGTGGCGGGGACGATGGCCAAGACGGTGGCCAAGACGGTGGCCGTTGGAAACCGGACCCCGGTGGCCCAATCGACGCCCGTGGGGAGTGCCGGCGGGATCTCGCGGGCTTTGGCCGTAAGACAGGGCGGTTCTCCGCTCTCCGCCGCCGCCGTGGCCACTCCCCCGTCCAAGCCTGGTCCCAAGGCCGCCACGGTTCTTCCGGCGACCTATTTTTCCGACGACGAAATTCTGACCGAG
>JADGDA010000358.1 GCA_015228695.1 Alphaproteobacteria bacterium | reverse complement strand
GCCTCCGGCACCCGGTCGCCCCACACCGGCAGCGTGACGCAGCCGCCGCCCGCCGCTGCCGCCGCCAGGGGCGGCGGGGCCGGCGGGGCCTGGACCCCGCCGCCGCCGCGCCCGCCACGCCCTCCGTCCCCCCGTTTTTCCGCTTCCTCGCCGGGCGGCGGCTCCACGAGGCCGTCGGCCAGGTTGACCGCGTCGGAATCGTTCTGGTCCTTCATGTCGTTTCCTCCCCGCGAACGATCTCCGCCGTGCGCCAGATCCTCGTCAACAAGGGCGAGAAGCGAATCCTGGTCGGGATGGGCGGCCACCCGCACACGCCGCCAGGAAATCCCCTCCAGCTTGCCCCTCACCGCCTCGCTCAAGCAATAGGCGGTTGCGTCGGCGACGCTGTTTTCCAGTCCCGCCTCGGCGAGAAGCGCCGCGAAGGTGGCCGCCGTGCGCGGAGAATAGAACAGGGCCAGATCGATTTCACCCGCCCGCAACAGCCCGGCCGCCGCATCGGACAGGGCGGAGGCGGTCACGGACTCGTAAAGCCGGACCTTGTGGACGACATATCCGCGCGCGGTCAGATCGCCTCCCAGGTCTCCGGCGGTCACGCTGCCCGCCACATGCAGAAGGTCGCCGCCGCCGGCATCGAGTCTTTCGGCGACCAGGGCGGCCAGGGAGGAGACGTCGCCGTCCGCGCTTTCCACCGACTCGAACCCCAGTTCGCGCGCGGTCCGCGCCGTGGCATCGCCGACAGCGAACAGGGGGATGCTCCGGTCCTCGGTGCATCCCGCGAACGCGCGGGCGCCGTTGGCGCTGGTCAGAAGCACGGCCTGGACGTCGTCGAGGTACAGGTCCAGAGGTTCCGAGACCGGCTTGACCGTCAGCAGCGGCTCGACGCACACATCGAGACCGCGTTGCCGCAGCAGGTCCGCCAGGGCCTCCGCGTCATCGCCGGATCGGGTCACGAGCGCGCGAAGACCCACCGCTCAGGACTCCCTTGCCGCCAGAAATCCGGGTCCGGCCCGTTTCAGCAATTCGAACGCGGCATCCTCCGCCAGGGCCGTCGCCTGGGTGGAGGGGCCGTGGCGCTCGACGGCCAGCAGGGCGGAGCCGTCGGGGCGGACGATTAGGCCGCGAAACCGCACCGTCCCGTCCTCCGCAAGCTCGGCCAGCCCGGCAATGGGCGTGCGGCACGAGCCGTCCAGCACCCGGAGAAACGCCCGCTCCGCCTCCACGCACAAGGTGGTGGCAGGATGGGCGAGGGGCTTCAGCCGTTCATGGGCCGCCACGTCTCCGGCGCGGCAGGTCACTCCGACTGCTCCCTGGGCGACGGCGGGCAGCACCTCGTCGGTGTCCAGGAACGCCGCGGCCTTGTCCGCCAGCCCGAGCCGGTTCAGCCCGGCGACGGCCAGCAGGGTGGCGCTGACCGCGCCCTCCTCCAGCTTGCGCAGGCGGGTCTGGACGTTGCCGCGCAGGCTCTCGACCTTGAGGTCCGGCCTGCGGTGCAGAATCTGGGCCCCCCGGCGGAGACTCGCCGTGCCGATCACCGAACCCGGCGGCAACGCGGAAAGACTGTCCGCCGTCAGGCAGATGAAGGCGTCGCGCGGGTCCTCGCGCTCCAGGATGCACGGCAGGACGATGCCCCCCGGCAGCACGGTCGCCACGTCCTTCATCGAGTGGACGGCGAGGTCGATGCGGCCGGCGAGCATGGCCTCGTCGAGTTCCTTGGTGAACAGCCCCTTGCCGCCGATCTCCGCCAGCGGGCGGTCCAGAACCATGTCGCCGGTGGTTTTGATGACCTCCACCGCTATGGCCCCCGGCCGGGACAGGTCGGGATGGGCGGCGATCAGAAGATCCCGCACCTGATGGGTCTGGGCCAGGGCGAGGGGACTGCCCCGCGTTCCGATGCGAAGTCCGGGCGTGGTTCTCATGATGTCGATTTGTAAAGCGTGCGCCCGTCCATGGGAAGAGTCTATCAGGGGGGCTTGACGCCATAGTCGGGAAACAGCCCTTCCTCGGGAACGAGGCTCTCGCCGCCGCCATTCTCCACCCGGATGCCTCCCGGAACCTGAACGCTCCGCGGAGAATCGAAGACGGCCTTGGGCAGCCACGTCGCCAGCCCGGGCGCGGCCCAGAGCACCGCCAAGCACAGGAGCTGGATCGCCACGAAGGGCAATATCCCCCTGTAAATATGTTCGGTGGCGATCGACGGCGGCGCCACGCCCCGCAGGTAGAACAGCGAAAACCCGAACGGAGGGGTGAGGAAGCTCGTTTGCAGATTGACGCCGATCATGACCCCCAGCCAGACCGGATCGACGTCCATCGCCAGCAGCGCCGGAGCGGTCAGCGGAACGACGATGAAGATGATCTCGAAGGTGTCGAGGAAGAACCCGAGCACGAACATCACCGCCATCACCACCATCACCGCGGTGAAGGCTCCGCCCGGCAGGGCGGCGAAGACGTCGCTCACCATCTTCTCTCCGCCCAGCCCGCGAAACACCAGCGAGAACACCGATGCGCCGA
>JADGDA010000357.1 GCA_015228695.1 Alphaproteobacteria bacterium | reverse complement strand
CAAGCCGCCATTGAGGCGGCGGCCAAGGTCGCGGACGCGACCGCCCGGCGAGGGAACAAGAACCAAGCCGCCATTGCGGCGGCGGCCAAGCGGCCGGACGGCCGCGCCCGGCGAGGGAACAAGAAAAACTCTCATGCTCTTCCCCACACCAGTTCCTTGGCCACGGCGGAATTGGTGAACTCGAAGGCGCGGTC
Source organism: Alphaproteobacteria bacterium (assembly GCA_015228695.1). GTDB lineage: Bacteria > Pseudomonadota > Alphaproteobacteria > Rhodospirillales > Rhodospirillaceae > JADGDA01. The sequence continues at coordinate 2,314 of JADGDA010000357.1, read as the reverse complement.
CCCCGGATAGATGTCCCGCTGATCGGCGTCGGTGTAGCGCTGATTGCGCGGGTTGGGGTTCTCCCAGCGGGCGAGGGCGTTTTCGATGGTGACGGTGATGCTCCCGGTCTGGCCCAACTCGATCGGCATGGTGTCCATGATCCCGCGAAACACCTCGATCGGGTCGGCGATCAGGACATGGCCGGCGTCAAGGAAGCCCAGCCAGACGGTGGCCTGCCGCCCTTGATAGCGGGAATTGAGGGCAATCGACAGGTGCTCCGGGAGCGCCCCGGACAGGCTCGCCGACATGCCGTAGGAGCGTAGCTCGCTGCCCTCCTCGATGGCCGAGAACGTCCCCAGCGCCCCGACCCCGATATACTCCGAAAGCCCCGATCCATCGTCGAACCAGATGGAATAGGGAGCCGTGCATGCCCGCTCCGACCCCTCGTCAAAAACCATCCGGATGAAAAAGACCGGGCGGTAGGTCGCAGCGGCAATGGCGGTCTGCACGCCGGAGGACAAGGTGCGGGTCATGACGGGAACGCCTCGACGAACTGGGACGAGCCATCGCCCAGGTTGGGCGGCTTGATGGTCCACGCGGCCTGGGCGTCGTCGATCAGGCGCATGATCGCCGTGGGGTTGGCTATCTCCAGCGGAGCATTGGCGGCAGGAGAGACCCGGATCGGCGGCTCGAAGGCGATGGTGACCGCTCCGCTGCCGTTGCTGTTGGCATCGGCAGTGCACAGCTTGAGTTCCCGCCCGGTCCCGGCGTCGAAGGAGAAAAAATCCCCGGCCCGGAGCCAGCCGCTGACGTCGGCCGCCGCTCCCTTGACAACCAGGGTCGTTCCCGTCTGCCCCGCCCCGTCCACCAGCGGCGAGCCCCCGCCCGCCCCGACACGGGGATAGGCAAAGGACGGCCCGAGGTAACACCGCCCCGCCGCGCCCCGCAACCGGGCTTGAATCACCAGCCAAGCGCGGTGCTCGGCGGGCGGCAGATTGTTCCAGGTCAAGGTGGCCGCCCAACGCGATCCGGCCAGTTCCGCCGTTTGCGTCGCCTTGGAGAGCGGTGATTCAAACGTCTGCGTGTTGGTCTGCAACTTCCAGACCGCAAGGCTTGCGAGGATGGGGGGCAAAGTGAGGATGGTCATCGCCGCCCCACCGATTTTGCGAACGAACCGCCCCGATCCGCCAACCCCCGAACCGCGCCGACCGATTGTTGGACCGCCCCGCGCAGGATCGCGGGGACCGCCGCCGTCGCCCCGGGCGCGTTGACGACGACGGCCCCTTCGGCGAGATGGACGGAATTCCCGGCGTCCACGGGACGGGGCAGGCGCAGTTCGACCGGGATGCGGCCGGACGGCACCGGAACGTAGGCCTCGGGCGTCGCCCCCTCGCCGAAGATGGCGGCCTGGGGGGAATTGGCGATACCGCCGCCGGAATAGGTGCGCAGGGGCACCTTGCCCCGACTGGTCATGATCCCGCCCCCGGCGAACGGCCACCATCCACCGCCGCCCGTCATGTCCACGCCGGTGGCGTCCAGCGACCCGCCCGATGCGGTGGCATCGCCGCCGAACATCCTGCCGAACAGGCCGCCGACCCCACCTGCGGCGGTGATCCCGTCGCTGATTTTGGAGGTGATGTTGGCCTGGATTTGCATGCGGATCAGATCGTTGATGATTTGCGCGGCCATGGCGGAGAACGCTTCCGCCGCCGTTTTGGTGCCGGTAGCGAAGTCGGTCAGCCCGTTTTCCATGCCCCGAAGACCACCGGTGACAACCCGGTCCGCCTGCGCCGCCGCGTTCCCGGCCTCGTCCGCGTACCGGCGCAAGGCCAACTCCGCGCCATCGGCAAAGGAACGGGAGGCGGCCAGCCCGCGAAGGGCCGCCTTGTTCTGGGCGTCGGCGAATTCCTCGGCCGAGATAGCCCCCTCGGCGTACAGTTTGCGGATCGCTTCCAGGTCCAGCGCCGCCTGCTGGCGTGGCCCGCGCAGTTCATTCAAGAGACGGCCTTCCCGCTCCAGCCGATCCTCATACGCCACTTGACCGGAGGCTCCGTGCCGGAGCGCGTCGGCCTGGGCGGGATCTGTAATACGGTCGGCCTTGATCTGCCGCTCCGCCGCCTGGGCCGCGCGGCTCTGGCCCAGTTCCACCGGCCCGAGGCGTTGGGCAGCGATCAGGTCACGGGTGGCTTGGCCCTGATCGCGCAGTTCAGCCAGGCGGCTCTCGGCGGTCAGACCCTTTCTAGATGCCCGCAGTTGATCGACACCGGCGGCGGCTTTTTCGTAGGCAACGCCGGTGCGCTCCATCTCCGCGCGGATGTCATTCTCCCGCTCGGC
>JADGDA010000356.1 GCA_015228695.1 Alphaproteobacteria bacterium | reverse complement strand
CCGTTGCGATCCAGGGGGCTGCGGCGGAGGTGGAAGCCGCCATCCGCGAGGGCAGGGACGGGGTTCGCTTCATGCTCGACACCCTGGCCCCCCGGCTGGAGGAACTGACGGGGCATCTTGCCGCGCATGTGCCCATGGCTGGACCCGCCGCGCCCACGGTGGTCGATGCCGAAAAACTGACCCAGGTCTGCGGCCGGCTCCGGACGTTGCTGGAAGAAAGCGACTCCGAGGCCGAGGAGATGGTGGACGCCAACTGCGATCTGTTGAAGGCGGCTTTTCCCGACCGCCACGACGCGATGGCCGGCCACATCCGGAACTTCGATTTCGATGCGGCCCTGGTCCTGCTGACCGAGGCCATGGCGGCGAGGGAGGGGCCGCCCCGTCCCTTCCTGCCCGATATCGATCCTGACATTTTTGATTTCGGGACCCTGGGGCCGATCTATCGTTGGGACGCAGTGAAACTTCGAGGCGTGCTGGCCGGGTTCTTCGGCGACGCGGAGGGCAAGGTTCGGAGTCTGGAGGAGGCGGCCGGAAAGGGCGACCACGGGACGGTTCGCCAGCTTGCCCATGGCCTCAAGGGCTCGGCCTATACGGCGGGGGCGACGCGGCTCGGGAGACTTGCGGCGAACATCGAAACGGCGGAGATTGATCGGAACATCGCGGCGGTGGATATGCTGACGCCGTTGCTGGCGCCGACACTCGCTGAATTGGGCGATGCTATCGCGCCGTTTCTTGCTCACGGGGCATAGGGGGAGCGTCATGGCTCATGACGAACTGAAACTGCTGAAGGTTCTGCTGATCGACGACGAGTGGTTCATCCGTTCGACCATCCGTCAGGTCATGAGCCAGATCGGCATCGCGAACGTCTACGAGGCCGACAGCGCCGCGGACGGCATGAAGGAGACGCTGCGGGTCCTGCCGAGCTTGGTTTTTTGCGACATCCATATGCCCGGCGAGGATGGCCTGTTCTATGTGAACAGCCTCCGCAAGGTCCCCATTTCGGGCGTGGCGGCGATTCCGGTGGTGATGCTGACCTCGGACAGCACCAAGGATTCGGTGCTGATGGCAAAGGGTCTGAAGGTCGATGGCTATCTGGTCAAACCGGTCTCCCTCGCCACACTCAAAAAGGCGATCGAACGGGCCTTGAAGATCACCTTGCCCTGACGGAGGAACGACGATGGACATGAACGCCTTCGCCGAGCGGGCGACCATCCTGGTCGTGGACGATACGCCCGACAACCTGAAATTGATGAGCGGACTGCTCAAGGACCTTTATCGGGTCAAGATCGCCAATGGCGGCGCCAAGGCTCTGTCCATTGCCGCCTCGGAAACGCCGCCCGACCTGATCCTGCTCGACATCATGATGCCGGAAATGGACGGCTACGAGGTCTGCGAGCGCCTGAAACGCGATCCGGCGACCAGGGACATCCCGGTCATCTTCCTAACCGCCAAGGCGGAAACCCAGGATGAGGAAAAGGGACTGAAAATGGGCGCGGTGGACTACATCACCAAGCCCATCAGCCCGCCGGTGGTTCTGGCGCGGGTGGAAACCCACCTGAAACTGAAGGCCGCCGCCGATTTCCTGCGCGACAAGTCCGCCTTCCTGGAGCAGGAGGTCTCGAAACGGACCCGTGAGCTTGCGGCGATCCAGGATGTGACCATCCTGGCGATGGCCTCCCTGGCGGAAACGCGCGATTCCGACACCGGCAACCATATCCGCCGGACCCAGTTCTACGTCCGGGCCCTGGCGGAGCGGTTGAAAACCCACCCCCGGTTCGCCGCCACGCTCGATGACGCCACCATCGACATGCTGTTCAAGTCCGCCCCGCTCCACGACATCGGCAAGGTCGGCATCCCGGATCGCATCCTGTTGAAGCCGGGCCGCTTCGAGCCCCACGAGTTCGAGATCATGAAGACGCACGCCATCCTGGGGCGTCAGGCCATCGAGCACGCCGAGCAATCGCTGGGAACGCCGGTGGCCTTTCTTACCTGCGCCAAGGAAATCGCCCAGTGGCACCACGAAAAATGGGACGGCAGCGGCTATCCCGACGGCATCGGGGGCGACGGAATCCCCATTTTCGCCCGCCTAATGGCGGTGGCCGACGTCTATGACGCCCTGATCAGCCGCCGGGTCTACAAGGAGGGCATGCCGTACGAAAAGGCGGTCCAGATCATCCTGGAGGGCAGGGGAAGCCACTTCGATCCCGACATCGTGGACGCCTTCATCGATATCCAGGAGGACTTCCGCGCGATCGCGGCCCGATACGCGGATTCGGACTCGGACATGGCGAAAAAGAAGGACTACCTCGATCAGGCCGGCTGCGCGGCGTCCCACCAGCCATAGACGGAGCCCGGTCGAGGCGGGTCCGTCACAAAAAATTAACCCCCCCGGATGGCGTGCGCTGGCATATTGGCGCGGCGCGCGGCGGTTTTCGCGTCTTTCGATGAACAACAGACATGGAAAGACAGGACGATGGCGCATTGGACACGGCGATACCGGCCCTGTCAT
>JADGDA010000355.1 GCA_015228695.1 Alphaproteobacteria bacterium | reverse complement strand
GTCCACGACCGCGCCCCGTTTCTCGATCAACTCGATCAGCTTCAGGGCCGGACTTTCCCGGGTGTCGTCCACGTTCTTTTTGTAGGCCATCCCGAGCAACAGAACGCGCGACCCCTTCAGGCTGCGCTCGAACCGCTGGCCGAGGGCCTCGGCCAGGACGTCCACCACATAGGCCGGCATGGCGGTGTTGATCTGGCCGGCCAGTTCGATGAAGCGGGTAGCGACCTCGAACTCCCGCGCCTTCCAGGTGAGATAGAACGGGTCGATGGGAATGCAGTGCCCCCCGAGCCCCGGTCCGGGGTAGAACGGCATGAACCCGAACGGCTTGGTCTTGGCGGCCTCGATCACTTCCCAGACGTCGATCCCCATGCGGGTGAAGATCAGTTTCAGCTCGTTGACCAGGGCGATGTTGACCGAGCGGAAAATGTTCTCGGTCAACTTGACCGCCTCGGCCGTGGCGGTGGAGGAAACCGGCACCAGCCGCTCGACGATCGCCCCGTAGAGGGCCGAGGCCAGGGACCGGGCCATATCGTCGTCGGCGCCGATCACCTTGGGAATCGTGGAGGTGGTGAAGTCGGGATTGGCCGGGTCCTCCCGTTCGGGCGAGAAGGCGAGGAAGATGTCTTCTCCCGCCTTCAGCCCACCGCGCTCCAGGATCGGGCGCAGTACCTCGGTGGTGGTTCCGGGATAGGTGGTGGATTCGAGGACGACGAGTTGGGCGGGGCGGAGATGGGGAGCGATCGCCTCCCCGGTCCCGACGATGAAGCTCATGTCGGGTTCGCGATGGCGAGTCAGGGGCGTCGGTACGCAGATCAGGAGGGCGTCGGCCTCGGCGATACGGCGGAAGTCGCCGGTGGCCTCGAAGCGGCCGGTGGCGCGCATGGCCGCGATATCCGCGTCGGCGATATGTCTGATATAGGACCGTCCGGCGTTCAACGCCTCCACCTTGGCCGGGTCCACGTCGAACCCGAGGCAGGAAAATCCCTTTCCGGCGAACGCCCGTGCCAGGGGCAATCCCACGTATCCCAGCCCGATCACCCCGACCCTGGCCGCGCGCTCCCGCATCCTTCGCAACAGATCGGCGGCGCTTTCTCCCGGCATTTCGGAATCCTCACGACAAGAGACGGAGAAAGTGTATAGACGTTCTCCCCCCGGCGGACAACACTCCCGTCATGAGCCTGTGGAGCCTCCTCGGTTATGCCCTGCGTCAGTCGCCCCTGGTGGTGGCGGGCAAGGCCGCGCGGGTGGGCCGGCGCAAGGTCCTGGCCCTCGTCAATCAGGGGATCCGCTCCCACCGCTCCCCCTATCCGCCGCTCCGGAAAGCGCCGCCGCGCGGGCCGTCCCTGCTGGACGCGCCCTTTCGCATACAGGTTCCCGAAGCCGTGCAGGCCGTTCTGCTGGCCCGCTGCCGTGAGATTTTGGGTCATCGGTTCGATCTCCTCGGGTCCGGGTGGCTCGACGCCGGGTATCCCGACGCCCCCGGCCGGGAGCGGCTCATCGCCCGCCTCCCCCCCGGCGCGCGCGCCCAGGCGGCGGCCTTGTGGGCGCTCGTCGATCCCAGTTACCGGCCCATCGACTGGCATGCGGATGTGAAAAGCGGCGTCCGCTGGCCCGAGGGGCGTTGGAAGGATGGCATCCGCTACGGCCATATGAAGGGCGTCGACGTCAAGGTGCCCTGGGAACTGGCGCGGCTCCAGCATCTTCCCATGCTGGCGGCGACCCTTTCCTTCGCGGGGCCGGAACTGGCGGAGCGGATGCGGCGAGAAATCCGCAATCAGGCTCTGGATTTCCTGGCGGCGAATCCCACCGGCTTCGGGGTCAACGGGGTCTGCACCATGGGTGTCGCGATCCGGGCCGCGAACCTTTGCCTTGCCCTGGACATGGTCCGGGCCACGGGGGGGGGGGGGGCCGGGGCATGCGATCCGCCGTTCCGGGGGGGGGTGGAAGCCGGATGGATGGCCCCTGGGCGTTTGCTCGTCCAGAACCTGGAATGGAGCCCCGACCGCCGCGGCAATCACTATCTGGCCGATCTGGCGGGTCTGCTGTTCGTCGCCGCCTGGGCGCCGCCGTCCCCCGAAACCGATGGGTGGATGAAATTGGCCGGTGACGGGCTTGTCACGGAAATCCCGCTTCAGTTCGACGGGGACGGAGCCAACTTCGAGGCTTCCACCTGCTACCATCGCCTGTCGGCCGAAATGGCCCTCTATTGCGCGGCGTTGCTTCTGGGCCTGCCCGAGCCCCCGGCCCTGCCGGAACCCGTCGTTGCCCGCCTGTCCCGCATGGCCCGCTTCACCCGCGACGTCACCAAGCCCGACGGCCGCGTCGTCCAGATCGGCGACAACGACAGCGGCCGTTTCTTCAAGCCCTTCCCGGCCGCCTCGCCCGCCGCTCCCCTGGACGAGGACAGTCTGGACCACCGGGCGCTGGCGGGGTTGGCCTCCGCGCTGTTCGACGATGCGGACCTGACCCGGTTCGCGGGAGACGGGGGAGCGGCGGAGCGGGCCTTGGCGGAATCCCTGTCCCGGGGACG
>JADGDA010000354.1 GCA_015228695.1 Alphaproteobacteria bacterium | reverse complement strand
AAAGATCCTGTTTCAGAATACAACTCTACACTTTGGAATGCTTCTAGTGATGATAACTCACCAGAACGTAAGCAGGCTCGTGATCAGAAGCGCCGCCTCAGCCGGAGGAAACCCTTGTTCCGCCCCCCTCCGCGCCCATGCCGCCCTGGATGGCCGCCAACGAGAACGACGCCCAGCAGCAACAGCAGCAGCAGGCCGCCGTTCCCCAGGATCCGCGCCAGGACGAGGATCGGACGTCCCGCGCCGCCCCGCCCCGTCCCGCGCGTCCGGAGATGTCGGGTGAGACCCGCGCCACCTGGATCGAGGCGCGCCGCGCCTTCTGGGATCAGGATATCGCCAAGACGGAGGCGGCGTATCTCAAGCTGATCAAGGACAACCCCGACGAGGCCGATCTTCCCGGCGAGCTTGGCAACGTCTACCTTGCCCAGGGGCGGGTCGATGACGCCGCCGACCAGTACCTGGAGGCGGGACGGCGTCTGCTCAAGGCCTCCAACCGGGGGCGGGCCAGACTGTTGGTCAACGACCTCAGCCGCCTCGACCACGCCAAGGCCGAGCAGTTGAGGCAGGAGATCCAGGCCCAGCAGTCCCAGCGTAGATCCCAGGGCGGCCGCGCCTATTGAAGCCGGCAAGGAGACCCGCCGCCGCGAAACCCGGCGGCGGGCTTTCCGGACGTTGACACGGCCCAGCCCGCTTTGCCACCATCCCGCGTCCCTGTGAGAAAAGCGGGCGAGAACGAGGAAGCGAGATGAAATTGTTCGGCCCGACCAAGGCGCTTGCCGAGCGTCTGGACAAGTTGCAGGCGCACTTGAGGACGGAAAACCCCGTTCTGCTGGAGGTGCTCCCGACGTATTTCCGTCTGGATGCGATTCTCTACCGGATGGGGCTTCTCAGCCGCGATGAGTCGCTGGCGACGCGGATTCCGTGGTGGCCGCTGATCAGCGTGCTTGGAACCTTTTCCTCGGGCAAGTCGACCTTCATCAACCACTTCGTCGGCGAGACGCTTCAGAACACCGGCAATCAGGCGGTGGACGACAAGTTCACCGTGGTTTGCTTCGGCTCCGGCGGCTCGCGCGTGCTCCCCGGCACCGCCCTCGACGCGGACCCCCGGTTCCCCTTCTACCGCATGAGCGAGGAGATCGAGAAGGTCGCTCCCGGCGAGGGACGGCGGATCGACGCCTATCTGCAACTCAAGACCACCGGCAGTTCCGCCCTGCGCGGCAAGACCATCATCGACTCGCCGGGGTTCGACGCCGATGACCAACGGCGTTCGATTCTCCGTCTGACCAACCATATCGTCGATCTGTCCGACTTGGTGCTGGTCTTCTTCGACGCCCGCCACCCTGAGCCCGGCGCCATGCAGGACACGCTCCAGCATCTGGTCGAGAACACCGTGCGTCGCCCCGACGCCAGCAAGTTCCTCTACATCCTGAATCAGATCGACACCACCGCCAACGAGGACAACCCGGAACAGGTGGTGGGCGCGTGGCAACGGGCGATCGCCCAGGCGGGGCTCATTTCGGGGCGGTTCTACTGCATCTATAACCCGGATGCCGCCGTGCCCATCGCCGACCCCGGCCTGCGGGCCCGGTTCGAATCCAAGCGCGACCGCGATCTGTCCGAAATCCACAACCGCATGGCGGAGGTCGAGGTTCAGCGCAGCTATCGCATCATCAGCGTCCTGGATATCGTCGCCAATGAGATCGAGCAGGACATGGTTCCCGCCATCACCGGCGCGCTGGCGCGCTGGCGCAAACTCACCCTGCTCGCCGACACGGCGGCGGCGGTCGCGCTCCTGGCGGTCGTCGGATTCGCGCTGAAGATGCTGGGCGCGGATACGCCCGAAAGTTTTTCCTTGTGGCTGGAGGCGAATCCGTTCGCTTCGTCCATGGCGGGAATCGTGCTCTTTGCGGTGGCGATTTCGGGCCACTTTTCGATCCGGGACCTCGTCGCCCGTCGCGTCGCCGCGAAACTGCCCGAGCGGGCGGGGCAGTTCGAACTGGGCTTGCGTCAGGCGTTCCTGAAGAACACCTGGTTCATGCGCACCCTGTTTCGCGAGTCCCCGGTCGGATGGAGTCAGCGGACGCGCAAGAGATTCCTCGCCCTGCGCAACGCGGCCGCCGGTCACATCCAACGCCTGAACGACATGTATACCGACCCCTCCGGCCGCCGTTTCCATGGCGAGCCCGAGGTGGCGGAGCCCAGGGCCGGCCTTCCGACCGTGGAGTGATCGCCGTTCCTTCGATGTTTGCAGGGGATTCCCGATTGTCGTAGAATCGGGGGCTGGTTTGGCTCTTCAGTCAGAGGGTGGCGGCTGTGAGCTTGTTCATGCGTAATCTCGCCAAATGGTCGTTGACGCTGGTCTGTTTCATCTGGGTTGGCGTCGTCGGGCTGGATCAGTTCGGCGAAATTCCGGAAAGCGCGCTGGTGACCCATTCGTCGCAGCAAATAAAGGAGCAGATGCGCGACTGCACGGGAACCTTCAAGCAGCGCTACGAATGCAAGGACGCCTTGATCGTCCGCACCGGCCAGGAGTCG
>JADGDA010000353.1 GCA_015228695.1 Alphaproteobacteria bacterium | reverse complement strand
AATGCAGCGTCATCGGGCTATAGGGATCGCTTCCCGGCGTGCACAGGGCGAAGCGGACGTTGGTTCCGCCGATGTCGGCGATCAGTCCCGGCTGGGTTGGATTCACGGCGGTCATGGGTCCAGGCTCACGAAGGGCGGTGTTTCTAAGGAGGAAACCCTAACCCGCCCCCTCGTCCCGCGCAAGCCGATCCTACGCCATGTCGTGCATTTGGACCTTTTCCCCTCAAGCCCTGGGGTCGGCCGCGTCCTGAAGGGCGTCGCCCAGGAAGTTGAAGGCGATCACGGTCGCAAAAATCAAGGCTCCCGGCCATACCGCCAGAGTCGGGGCCGACCAGAGCAGGTCCAGGGCTCCCGTCAGCATGTTCCCCCAGCTCGGCAGCGGCGGCTGGATGCCGAGGCCGAGGAAGCTCAGCGCGCTCTCGAACAGGATGATGTTCCCGACCGAAAGGGTGGCGGCGACGATGGCGGGGGAGACGACGTTGGGCAGGATGTGGACGACCATGATCCGGACGGGTCCGGCGCCCAGGGCGGTCGCGGCAAGGACGAAGTCCCGCGCGCGGATGGACAAGGCGGCCCCCCGCACCAGCCGGGCCACCGTCGTCCAGCCGACCAGGGCGATGATGATGACGATCCGGGCGACGCCCCCCGCCTCGGGTATCCCGAGCTTGACCGGGTCCGCCGCCGCGAGGACGATCAGGAGCGGCAGCAGGGGCAGGGCGATGACCCCGTCGGTCAGGCGCATCAGAAGCGCGTCCACGCTTCCGCCAAGGGTTCCGGCGCACAGGCCGACGGCGATCCCGATCGCCGCCGCCGCCGCCGCCGTGATCAGTCCCACCCCCAACGAGACCCGCCCGCCGTGGAGCAGGCGCACCAGCACGTCGCGGCCCAACTCGTCGGTGCCCAGGGGATGGGCGGAGGAGGGGGGCGCGAACCGCCCCGGCAGGTCCACCGCGCCCGCATCCACCCCAAGCCACGCCTCCGCCAGCGGCGCGGCCAGGGCCAGGGTCGCCAGCAGGACGAGCAGGAACAGGCTGGCCATTCCCAACCGATGCCGCCGGAAGCGGGTCCAGGCAAGGCCTTGGGGCGAAGGTCCTCTCATCGGCGCCGGAGCCTCGGGTCGAGCCACGGATAGGCCAGATCGGCCAGGGCGTTGCCGGCCAGCGTCGCCGCCGTCGCCAGCAGCAGTCCCGCCAGCGCCAGATTGAAATCGTTGCCCATGACGGCGTCGTAGATCAGCTTTCCCATGCCGGGATAGGCGAACACGGTCTCGACGACCAGCGCCCCCGAAAACAGCGCGCCCAGGTCCAGCGCCAGCAGAGTCACCACCGGCGTCAGGGCGTGGCGCAGGGCGTGGCGGAAAACCACCCGGCCCTTTCCCGCGCCCTTGGCAAAGGCGGTGCGGATGTGGTCCTGGCGCAGGGCCTCGATCATGGCCGCGCGCATGTAGCGGCTGTAATGCCCGATGGAGGCCACGGCCAGGGTCGCGACCGGCAGGGCGAGGTGGCGCAGGCGGTCGGCGAGTCCCCCCTCGCCTTCACCTCCCCGCGCGACCGTCACGGCTCCGCTGGCCGGCAACCAGCCCAAGGCGACCGAGAACAGGGCGATCAGCATCAACCCCACCCAGAACACCGGCATCGAAATCCCGGCGAAGGCGATCAGGTTGATCGCGTGGTCGCGGCCGGACCTCGGCTTGAGCGCCGCCAGGATGCCGAGGGGAAGCGCCACCGCCAGGGCGAGGAACAGACTGGACGCCAGCAAGGCCAGCGACCGGCCGAGCGGGGGGAGCAGCGTTTCGAGGGCCGGCCGGGCATAAAGACGGGAATAGCCGAGGTCCCCCGTCACCGCGCTTCCCAGCCAGGACAGGTAACGCTCGGGCAGGGACCGGTCGAGGCCGTACACATGGCGCAGCCGCTCCAGGTCGGCGGGAGTGATCCGGGGGTTGCCTCCGACCATCAGGTCGACCGGATCGCCCGGCATCAGACCGATCAACAGGAAAACGGCCGCCGACATGAGAAGAAGCACGGCCGCCGAATGGAGCAGACGGCGAAGAAACGGACCCGCCCCCATGCTACAGGCTTTCCCCCTGGCGGGCCAGAGCGTGCCCCCAGAGTCCCTCGATGTCGTTGGCGAACACCAAGGTCTCGTCGGCGTCGACGACGATCCAGTCGTGCCGCATCAACTCCTCCTCTACCTGCCCCGAATCCCATCCGGCGTAACCGACCGCGAGCAGGCTGCGGCGCGGCCCCTTGCCCTTCGCGATATCCTCAAGGATGCCGGGGTCCGAACTGACGGCGAAGTCCGCCCCGACCCGCACCGTTCCCTCGGTCGCGTAGTCGGAGGTATGCAGCACGAATTCCCGGTCGAGTTCCACCGGTCCCCCGAAAAAGACCCGCGTCCGCAATCCCCGCTTCGACGGGAGGAGGCCGTGGGGTGCGTCGCCGAGGGGACGGTTGACGACCAGACCAAGGGCGCCGTCGCCGGTGTGGGCCACGATCAGGATGGCCGTGCCGGCGAAGTCGCCGTCGGCGATGCCGGGGGACG
>JADGDA010000352.1 GCA_015228695.1 Alphaproteobacteria bacterium | reverse complement strand
TCCATCGTCGATGTCCCGGTCGGAAAGGGGCTGCTCGGCCGCGTGGTGGACGCCCTCGGCAACCCCATCGACGGCAAGGGTCCGCTCGTCAACGTCGAGCGCCGCCGCGCCGACGTGAAGGCTCCCGGCATCATCCCCCGCAAATCGGTGCACGAGCCGGTGCAGACCGGGATCAAGGCCATCGACAGCCTGATTCCCATCGGCCGCGGCCAGCGTGAACTGGTGATCGGCGACCGCCAGACCGGCAAGACCGCGGTCATCATCGACACCATCATCAATCAGAAGCGGAGCAACGCCGCCGCCGCGAACGACAAGGAAAAGCTGTTCTGCATCTACGTCGCCGTCGGCCAGAAGCGCTCCACCGTGGCCCAGGTGGTGAAGACGCTCGAAGACAACGGCGCCATGGACTACACCGTCGTGGTCGCCGCCACCGCCTCGGAGCCCGCGCCGTTGCAGTTCCTCGCCCCCTACGGCGGCTGCACCATGGGGGAATATTTCCGCGACAACGGCATGCACGCGGTGATCTTTTACGACGATCTTTCGAAACAGGCGGTCGCCTATCGCCAGATGTCGCTGCTGCTTCGCCGTCCGCCGGGCCGCGAGGCCTATCCCGGCGACGTTTTCTATCTGCATTCCCGTCTGCTGGAACGCGCCGCCAAGCTCAGCGACTCCCACGGGGGTGGCTCCCTGACGGCCTTGCCGGTGATCGAGACCCAGGCCAACGACGTGTCGGCCTATATTCCGACCAACGTGATTTCCATCACCGACGGCCAGATTTTCCTGGAGACCGAACTGTTCTACAAGGGCGTCCGCCCGGCGGTGAACGTCGGTCTGTCGGTCAGCCGCGTCGGTTCCGCCGCCCAGGTGAAGGCCATGAAGCAGGTGTCCGGCTCGATCAAGCTGGAACTCGCCCAGTACCGGGAAATGGCCGCCTTCGCCCAGTTCGCCTCCGACCTGGACCCGGCGACCCAGAGACTGCTCAGCCGTGGCGCCCGCCTGACCGAACTCCTGAAGCAGCCCCAGTTCTCGCCGATTCCGGTCGAGGAGCAGGTGGTCATCATCTTCGCCGGCGTGCGCGGCTATCTCGACACCATCAAGCTCGGCGACATCCTGGCCTTCGAACGGGCCCTGCTGGACGGACTGCGGGCGAACGCGCCCGGCATCCTGAACGCGATCCGCACCGACAAGGTGCTGTCCAAGGATACGGAACAGAAGCTCGCCGCCTTCCTTGACGGCATCGTCAAGCTGTTCGTCGCTTAAAGCAGGAGAGCAGGGAAAGGGTCGGTCCCGATGCCAAGCCTCAAAGACCTTCGCGGGCGTATCGCCTCGGTCAAGTCGACGCAGAAGATCACCTCGGCCATGAAAATGGTGGCGGCGTCGAAGCTGCGGCGCGCGCAGGAGGCCGCGGAGGCCGCCCGCCCCTACGCCCAGCGCATGGACCGCATGCTGAGCAATCTGGCGCGGAGCGTCTCCGGTCAGGTCGGCGCCAACACCTTGCTGGCCGGAAACGGGCGTTCGGACGTTCATCTGGTGATCGCGGTCACCGCCAATCGCGGGCTGTGCGGAGGATTCAACGGGTCGATCGCCCGCGACGTCCGCCGCATGGTCCACGATCTCCTGTCCAAGGGCAAGACGGTCAAGATTCTGTGCCTCGGCCGCAAGGGACGCGACCAGCTCAAGCGCGACCTCAACCACCTGATCGTCGATACCATCGAGGACATCGGCCGCCGGGGGGTGGGGTTCCACGAGGCCTCGTCGGTGGCGAGGCGGGTGGTCGGCATGTTCCAGGCCGGTGAGTTCGACGTCTGCACCGTCGTCTACAACCGTTTCCAGTCCGCAATCAGCCAGGTGGTCACGCGGCAGCAGCTCATCCCCTTCCCGATCACCCTCGTGCGCTCCCTAGAGGAAGAACGGAGCGAGGCCCTGGGGGTGTGCGCGATGTACGAGTACGAGCCCTCCGAAGAGGACATCCTGGAGGTGCTGGCTCCGCGCAACGTGGCCATCCAGGTCTTCCGCGCCCTCCTGGAAAGCAACGCCTCGGAACAGGGAGCGCGGATGACGGCGATGGACAATGCCACGCGCAACGCCGGGGACATGATCTCGGGCCTGACCCTGACCTATAACCGCACGCGCCAGTCGTTCATCACCAAGGAACTGATCGAAATCATCTCCGGCGCCGAGGCCCTGTGACGACGCGGCGGTCGGCCCTGAAAAAAACCCATGCGACCCGATAGGAGTTCCATCCATGGCGAAGACGAACGTCGGTAAGATTTCCCAGGTCATGGGCGCCGTCGTGGACGTGACGTTCCAAGGCAATCTCCCCCATATCCTGTCCGCCCTGGAGATGACCCACCAGAACAAGCGGCTGGTCCTGGAAGTCGCCCAGCATCTGGGAGAGGATACCGTCCGCTGCATCGCCATGGACTCCACCGACGGGCTGGTTCGCGGCCAGGAAGTGACGGCCACCGGCTCTCCGATCATGATGCCCGTGGGGCCGGGGACCCCGGGCCGCCTCCCCAACGGCATCGGCCGGCCCGGCGGC
>JADGDA010000351.1 GCA_015228695.1 Alphaproteobacteria bacterium | reverse complement strand
CGACGTCGCCTTCTGCCGCCGCATGACCATCGAGGCCGGAGTGGCGGCGGTTCCCGTCAGCGCGTTCCATACCACCGGCGAGGTCAACCGCTTCGTCCGCTTCTGTTTCGCGAAGAGCGATGCCACCTTGACCGAGGCGTTGGCCCGGTTGAACAAGTATTTCGGGTAGCGCTCTTCCTCGGGGATCAAGGGGGTGCTATCCTGCCTCGCCCTGTCCGCCACCGGGAGACGAGCGGGATGTGCATTGCAGTGAAGTCGCCATCTCCATGATTTCCTTCAGGACGAGAGACGTGCGCGCGGCCTTCCCCCCGGCCACCTTCGAGCGTGGCTCCCGTTACGCCGAGGGGGGCAACGTACAAAAGACCGCCCGCGACGGGGATACGATCACCGCAGAGGTGCGCGGGACGGGACGAACCCCCTATCAGGTCCGGGTGGACGTTTCCAAGACACGGACCGGCCTCCGGTTCCGTGGCACCTGTACTTGCCCCGTCCAGCACCAGTGCAAGCATGTGGTCGCCGTCCTCCTGGACTGCGCCGAGGCGGCGGAACCCGCCGGAGCCGCCGTGGACCCCGTCACCGCCGAGTGGATGACCCGGCTGATCGGCGCGGCACGGGTGGCCAGACGGCCGGCGGGCGACTCCCCCAAGCTGTTCTTCCGTCTGGCGGTGGACGAATCGCGGCCGTCTCCCGTCCTGTGCGTGCATGTGGCCGCCGCCCGGGTGAGAAAGGACGGCGGGATTCATGGGGCCGTCCCGGTGAACGCCGCCGTTCCGCCGGGACCCGACGCCAGCCCGGAGGACGCGCGCATCCTCCACGAACTGCATCTGGCCTGTCCCTCCTGCCTTGCGACGGAGGGCTATCCCTTGCACGGAGCCGGCGTGGGCAGTCTCCTGCGGCGGCTGATCGAGACGGACCGCTGCGTGTTCGAAAACTTGGCATCCCCTCCCCTCCGCCTGGGGAAAGCCCGGCCGGCGCGGCTCGAATGGATTCTCGGCCCCGACGCGACCCAGCGGCCGAGGGTGCTGACGAAGGGCGCGGCGAGGGTACTGCCGACCGTGACGCCCTGGTACGTGGACATGGAAAAGGGAACCTGCGGCCCCCTGGCGACGGGGCTCGACGACACGGTGGTCGCGGCCCTGTTGCAGGCGCCGCCGCTGTCCCCCTCGGCCGCGCGGGAGCTGCGCCGCCTCCTCATCTCCAGCAGCCCGGAAATGGCCGAGCTTCTGCCGCGGGAAATCGCGACCGGCGACCCCCTGACCGTCCGCCCCCTTCCCTGCCTCCTTCTGTCGCGGGAATCGGTCCGGGCGCGGCGCCATGGCCACCACCGCCAGTTCCCCGACCGGGAAGTGGACGTGGCGAGACTGTCCTTTGCCTATGACGGTCTCCATGTTCTTCCCTCCGACCCACGGGAGGAGGTGGCGACCATGGCTTCGGGCCAGCCGGTGGTCTACGCCCGCGCCTTCGAGGTCGAGGAAGAGTCCGCCGCCCGCCTGGCCCGAGCCGGGTTGACCCGGCTGCGCGACCTCAACCTGTTCGATCTCGACGACTCCCAGATGGACGACCACGCGGCCGAATGGCTGTCCGGCTCGGGCGGGGCGACGCTTTCCTTCGTGCTCGATCAGGTTCCGAAGCTGCGCGCCGAGGGCTGGCAGGTGGATATCGCTCCGGACTTCCCGGTCCAGGAGGCCCAGGACGTGGGCGAGTGGTACGGCGTGGTGGACGACACGTCCGGAATCGACTGGTTCGGCCTTGAACTCGGCGTGATGGTGGGGGGGCAGAAGGTCAACGTCCTCCCCCTGCTGCTCGACGTCCTGCACCGGTTCCCCGACGCCCTGTCCCCCCGCGCCCTGGCCGAGTTGGACGATGGAGCGGCGGTGACGCTGCCGATGGCCGACCGGCGCCTGCTGCCGGTGCCGGTCAAGCGGCTGCGGGCCATTCTCGCGGCCCTCGCCGATCTCTACGACGTTCCGGCCATGGGGGCCGACGGCCGCCTGCGTCTGTCGAAGCTGCGGGCCGTGGACCTGCTGGAACTCGACGAGACCCTGGGCACGGACGTGCGTTGGAAAGGGGGGGAGACGGCCCGGACGTTCGGACGCCGCCTGCGCGATTTCCAAGGCATCCGCCCGGTTCCGCTGCCGTCGGGGCTGATCGCGGAATTGCGCCCCTATCAGACGCGGGGACTCGACTGGCTCCAGTTTCTGCGCGAATACGATCTGGCGGGCATCCTTGCCGACGACATGGGGCTGGGCAAGACGGTCCAGGCCCTGACCCACATCCTGGCCGAAAAGGAAAGCGGGCGGATGGACTGCCCGTCCCTGGTGGTCTGTCCGACCAGTCTGGTCACGACTTGGCGGCGCGAGGCGGCCCGCTTCACCCCGACCCTGTCGGTGCTCGCCCTCCACGGGCCGGGAAGGCAGACGGATTTTTCCCGGATCGACCGCTCCGATCTGGTGATCACCACCTATCCCCTGCTTCCCCGCGACCGGACGATTCTCCTGGGGCGGCAGTTCCACTGCGTGGTCCTGGACGAGGCCCAGATGGTCAAG
>JADGDA010000350.1 GCA_015228695.1 Alphaproteobacteria bacterium | reverse complement strand
GGTGTTGTCCGTGGGGAGCGGTACGTCGCCATAGCCGAAGGGGGGCACCGTCCCGATCGCCACGGGGACGTCCGCCTGGAAGGTCTCCTCCGGTTGAACCCCCGCCAGGAAGGCCTCTCCGCCCGACCCGGTCTCGAAGGAGGCGACATCGTTGCCCCCGTCATTGGCCTCCGTCACACGGACGACGCCGGAGTCGTCCTCCGCCTCCGTCGTGTCCTCGCCCCCAGCGGCCGTCATAAGGTTGGCGATGTCGGCCCCGTTGTCGGCGGCGGCGGAGTCCGAACCGTCGCTCACATGGGCGCTGCCGGCCGCCGCGGCGGGGGCGGCATTGACGATCCCCCCCGCGTCGTCCTGCCCGACGAGGTCGCCCGGCAGGGTGGGAAGGTACGTCAGCGGCGCGGAAAACATCCGGTCGACCGTATGGTCGTCCATCCGGAAGGGCTCGATCGGCGCGTCCAGGGCCGAACCGATGGTGGTCGCCATGCCGATCTGGTTGAGAACGACGACCCCGTTTTCGTTGTAGACGACGACTTCGCCGGCGACTCCCGGCAGTTCCTCCAGGTTGACGACGGTCAGCGGCTTGCCTTCCTGATAGTCCACGGCCACCTTGGTGCCGCGGATGCCCATGGTGGCGACCGGCGTGTGCACCTGCATGGCGTCCGGCCCCATCTTCGCGATCTGGCCTGTAACGAAGCTGATGGTGCCCTGCACGAGGGAAATCCCGAGCGAGCCTTGCCCGCCGGCGGGATCAAAGATCATCTCGTCGAGGACCACCCGGCCGTTGTCGCCCATGGACAGGGTCGTCTTGTCGGCGAAGGTCAGGCCGAAGGCCCCTCCCCCGCTGGTCTCGATGACGTCGCCCTGAAAGACGGGATCGCCCTGATGCAGCTCGGAACGGGTACCGTCCGGGTGAGTGACGGTTACGGTGCCCGACGCCGTCTCGACGGTGCCGATCGGAGCGCCGCGCGTGGAAGCCGCCGCCGCCGCCAACTGCTCCTCGGGAGCGTTGCCCTGCGAGCCTGCGCTCGGGTTCACTGTTCCACCATCCATGACCTTCGGACTCCCAGCCCAACCGCAACCAAAACGCCCTCGCGACCGGGAGCGGACACACCGCTCCTAAGATTCGCCACAGAGAGACACAGGATGGATTCTAGCATGGAAATGGTTAACCGTAAACAAACTCCGTTTTGACTGATTCCAAATTCTTGCCGAGCCGGCGACGCCAGGCGCGGGCTCCCGGAATTCCCCGGAACAGACCCATGAGGTGGCGGGTGACGTGGTGGGGGGAAACGCCCTTGGCGGTCTGCTCTTCGAGGTATGGGGCAAGGCGTGCCACGATCTCCTCGCGGGTCGGAGGGGAAGAGGCGTTGCCGTGGAAGCGGCGGTCCACTCCGGCCAGAAGGTAAAGGTCCTCATAGGCCGCCCGCCCGATCATCACCCCGTCCACGCGCGTCAGATGCGCCGCCGCCTGATCCAGGGTGACGATTCCCCCGTTGGTCACGATGGTCAGATGGGGAAACTCGTCCTTGAGGCGGTGGACCAGATCGTGGCGCAGAGGGGGGATTTCGCGGTTCTGACGGGGGCTGAGGCCCTTGAGCCAGGCCTTTCTGGCGTGGACGATGAACGTCCCGCAGCCGGCGGACCCCACCTTGGACACGAACGCGGAGAGATGGCCGTAGCCGTCCAGGTCGTCGATTCCGATGCGGTGCTTGACCGTGACCGGCAGGGAGACCGCCCCAGCCATCGCCTCGACGCAACGGGCGACGAGGTCCGGCTCGGCCATCAGGCAGGCTCCGAAGCGCCCGGCGCTGACCCGGTCCGAGGGGCATCCGACGTTGAGATTGACTTCGTCGTAACCCCAATCCCCCGCCATGCGGGCGCATTCGGCCAGCGTGGCGGGGTCGCCGCCCCCCAATTGCAGGGCCAGCGGACGCTCCACCGGATCGTGATCGAGAAAGCGGTTCCGATCGCCCCGGACAAGGGCCTGCATCGGCACCATCTCGGTGTAAAGCAGCGCGCGGCGGGTCAGGAGGCGGGCGATCCGGCGGAAATGGCGGTCGGTCAGGTCCATCATCGGCGCCACGCAGACCCGCCGCGCGGCAAGCATCTCGCCCGGGGAAAGCCCGTCGGGTGGAGAGGGCATGGAGAGCCTCGTCTGGCCGGTTCCGCGCATGAAATCGATTCACGGACTATCGAGTCGCGGTTCCTTTTGTGCTACGGTCCCGCGGAGACGTACCGCAGGGGTAGGACCGACCGGAAGGCGACCACGCGATGAAGCCGCAGATCGACATGTCTTCGCAAGAGAAAATCGAATGCCGCGGCTGCGGAATCCGGGAACTGGCCCTGTTCGCGGACCTTCAGGAGGAAGACTTCGGACTGGTGCATCTGCCGATCGAGGCCGTGTCCTATGATGCCGGGGTGTCCATCTACGAACCCGGCGACGAGGGAGCCTACGTCATCACCCTTCGCAGCGGGCTGGTCAAGCTGGTCCAGTATCTGGCCGACGGAACCCAGCGGATCGTGAGACTGTTGCGCTCGGGGGACACGCTCGGGCTTGAGGTG
>JADGDA010000034.1 GCA_015228695.1 Alphaproteobacteria bacterium | reverse complement strand
GCGCGGGGGCCGGGTCCCCAGGCGACATGCCGGCGGATATCCTCCTGCCGGGTTTCCTCGGGCCGCCCGGAACGCACCAGGGAGAGGATGGCCTCGACCACGCTTTCCCCCACGGGAATCCGGCGCACCAGACCCTGGGCCTGCAACAGGTCCCGGGCGGTCATGACCGGAGCGGGCTCCTCCTCCGCGGCTCCGGTGGTCGCGATCAGCATGCGGCGCTCGGCGGCAAGGTCGGGATAGCCGACGTCGATCTGCATCAGGAACCGGTCGAGTTGGGCCTCCGGCAGCGGATAGGTTCCCTCCTGCTCGATGGGGTTCTGGGTGGCCAGGACGTGAAAGGGCGCGGGCAGTTCGTGATAGCGGCCGGCCACGGACACCCGCCGCTCCTGCATCGCCTGAAGCAGCGCCGATTGGGTGCGCGGACTGGCGCGGTTGATCTCGTCGGCCATCAGAAGCTGGCAGAACACCGGCCCCTCGATGAAGCGGAACGAACGGGTTCCCGCGCCGTTTTCCTCCAGCACCTCCGAGCCCAGGATGTCGCTCGGCATCAGGTCGGGGGTGAACTGGACCCGTCTGTCGTCGAGCCCGAGCACCACCCCGAGCGTCTGCACCAGCCGGGTCTTGGCGAGGCCGGGAACCCCGATCAGCAGGGCGTGGCCTCCGGCCAGAACCGTGACGATGGCGTTGTCGATGACCTGTCCCTGACCGAAGATGATCCGTTCGACCCGCTCCTTGACTTCGCGCAGCAACCCGCCGAGACGTTCGATCTCGGCGACCGGGGCGGGGAGAGTCTGCGTTTCTTTCACCGGGGCACTCCGTATCGCTGATTCCGCCGGGAGCATGCCGCTCCCGGCCGCGCGCGTCCAGAGATGATCGTGCGCGGGTCGCGCCCGACTCCTTGTTGGACGCCCTCTCGTGCGCGCGCCTCCGCGTTTTGTTTGGGGTCCGGGATCGGCGTTGTGTTAGAATGGTTCGGTTGTACGCGGGGGCGCGAAAATGTTCGAGGGATCGCCCGTGCGCGTTCTGCTGGTCGAGGATGAGCCGGCGGACGCCGTGCTTGTCCGGGCCTTGTTGAAGGAGACCCGAATCGGGCACTTCGATGTGGCGGTGGAAGCCCGTCTTTCCGGCGCGGTCCGGCACGCGAGCGAGGTGTTTCTCGACGTCGTCCTTCTTGATCTTTCGCTCCCCGACTCCCTTGGTCTGGACACGGTCCGCGCTTTCAGGCAGGCGGCGCCGCATCTTCCGATCGTCGTCCTGACCGGGCTGGAGGACGAGGAGATCGGCCTTCAGTCCATCCGCGAAGGGTGCCAGGACTATCTGGTCAAGGGACGCGGCGACGGCGATGCCCTCGCCAAGTCCATCATGTACGCCATCGAGCGCAAGCGGTTGGAGGTGGAGCTGATCCGGGCCAGGGAGGAGCACCGCCTTTCCGAGGAGCGTTACCGCCTGCTGGTCGATTCCTCGCCCGACGCCATTCTGGTCTGCACGGCGGACGACGTGCTGTTCGTCAACGACGCGGCACGGCGCCTGTGCCCCGATCCCTCGGTCCCCTTAAGGGGCCGCGAACTCACCGCCCTGATCGCCTCGCGCGACGCGCCGCGGGTCGGGGCGCTGATCGAGGAGGCGATCCGGGGCGTCCGCCCATCGGTGACGGTCGAGGCGCAGGTGCGGGGGGGCGACGGCCGGCTCACCGACGCCGAGATCGTCGTACTCGCCATCGGCGGCGAGGGGGGACGGGCGGCGGAGGTGATCGTCCGCGACCTTACCGCGCGCCACGAGGCCGACCGTTACCGCACCATGATGGCGAGCGTGTTCGAGGGAACCTCCGAGGCGATGATCGTGACCGACGCGGATGCCCGGGTGCGCGTGGTCAACGCCGCCTTCTCGGAAATCACCGGATACGCGCCGGAGGAAATCATCGGCCGGACCCCGCGCATCCTGGCCGCGGGACGGCACCCACGGGAATTCTACGAAGACATGTGGCACACGCTCATGGAAAGCGGCCACTGGCGCGGCGACGTCTGGAACCGCCGCAAGAACGGCGACGTCTATGTGCAGCATCTGGCCATTTCGGCCATTCGCGGCCACGACGGAACGATCGAGAATTTCGTCGGCGTGTTCAACGACGTCACCGAGCAGAGGCAGAAGGAGGACCGCATCCGCCACCGGGCCTTCCACGACGCGCTGACCGGGTTGCCGAACCGGGCCTTGCTCGAAGACCGCCTGAACCAGTCCGTCGCCCGCGCCCGCCGCCATGACGGAGGGCTGGCGGTGCTGTTTCTCGATCTCGACGGGTTCAAGCCGATCAACGACCGGTACGGGCACCACGCCGGGGACGAGTTGTTGCGGCAGGTGGCGGTCCGGCTCAAGGACTGCGTGCGCGAGGTCGACACCGTGGCGCGCATCGGCGGCGACGAGTTCGTCGTGCTTCTCACCGACGTCACGGACTGCGCCGGCGCGGGACGGGCGGCGCGGATGATCCTGGACGCCTTCCGCCAGCCGTTCGCCCTTGACGCGACTATCGTTTCCGTCGGATGTAGCATCGGGGTCGCGGTGTTTCCCTTGGACGGGGACGACCCGGCCAGCCTGCTGGACAATGCCGACGCGGCCATGTACGAGGCGAAGCGGGATGGAAAGGGCGCGTTCTGCTTCTACGGCGGACACAGGGGAGAACCGGCTTGGGCATCCAGGAACCCGTCGGCGAAAAAAGCCTGAAGGCGTCCTTCCTCGGACTTCTTGCCCTGTTCGCTCTCACCGGTGCGGTGGTCGCCGCCGGGGCTTACGGATCGTACCGGTTTTTCGCCGACCGGATGGTGGCCGGGGTCCACGACGAGCTTCTGGGCATTTCCCGGATGAAGGCGGAACGGATCGGGGAGCAGGTCGCCGACCGGAGGGGGAGCGCGTTCATCTTCGCCACCCGCCCCGCGGTCTGGAGATTGCTGTCCGGCGCCGACGCGGAGCAGGAGATGCCCCGCGTCCGCATGGCCATCGACAAGACGGTCGCGGGGCAGGGGTATCTGCGGATCGTCGTGGTCGATGCGGCGCTGCGGATCGTGGTGTCGTCCTCGTCCGAGCCTCTCGGGCCGGAGGAGCTGTCGGCCGTGCGCCAGGCCATCGCCACGCGCGGGCCCGTGCGTCTCGAACTGCACCGGAACGCGGAGGGCGAGGTCGAGCATGGGTTCATCCACCCGGTCTTTGCGAACGGCGACGAGCATGACGTGGTGGTGGGGGCCGCCTATCTCGAACGGAACGCCGAGGCGCGGCTGCTTCCCCTCCTGGAAGGCCTTCCCAGGCCCAGCCCGTCCATGGAAACCATCATGGCCCGGCGCGACGGCGACGAAGTTCTGTTCCTGAGCCACCTGCGCTTCAGGCCGGAGGCGCCGCCCTTGACCTTCCGCCAGCCCGTCGGCACGGGGACCCTGGCGGAAAACGCCCTGGTGCGGAACGAGTTCGGGCTGATCGAGGGCCGGGACTATCGCGGCGAGGAGGTCATCGGAGCCGCGGAACCGGTTCCGGGAACCCCCTGGGTCATCGTGACGAAGGTCGACCGCGCCGAGGTCGAGCGTCCGGCCAGGGTCCTGGCCCTGATCGTTCTGGCCCTGGCGGCCGTGCTGATCCTGCTGCTGGCCGTCATCTTCCAGTTGTCCTGGCGCCGCCGGAACCTGGAACTCCGCGCCGAACGGGCCGCCGAGGCCGAGCGTTTCGCGCTGGCGCTGCGCACCTCCATCGACGGCTACATGATGGTGGACCGGACCGGCCGCCTCGTCGCCGGCAACGCCGCCCTGAGCCGGATGACCGGGTATGCCGAGGAGGAATTGATCCACCTCCACGTCTCCGACCTCGACGCGAACGAGACGCCCGCCGAGGCCGAAGCGCACATGATCCGCGTCCTGGAACAGGGAAGCGACCGCTTCGAGACCCGGTTCCGGCGAAAGGACGGAACGCGCATCGACGTCGAGATCAGCGTCTCCACCACGGGAGACGACTTCCACGCCTTCATCCACGACGTCAGCGAGCGCAGGGCGGCGGAGAAGGCGCTCCGCGAGAGCGAGGCCCGTTTCCGCCAGATGTTCGAGCGCAACACCGCCGTCCTGCTCCTGATCGAGCCGATGTCCGGCGCCATCGTCGACGCCAACGCCGCCGCCGGCCTTTTCTACGGCTACGGCATCGATCGTCTGCGGACGATGACCATCGACCGGATCAACACCCTGCCGCCGGAGGAAATCGCCGCCGAGCGGGCCAGCGCGGTCCGCCATGAACGGAACTTCTTCACCTTTCCCCACCGCCTGGCCGACGGCGAGACCCGGACGGTCGAGGTGCGCTCGTCCCCCGTCGATGTGGGCGGCCGCATCCTCCTGTTTTCCATCGTCCAGGACGTCACCGAGCGCAAGCAGGCCGAGGAGGAATTGGCCCGGTCCAACGCGGAGCTGGAGCAGTTCGCCTACGCGGCCTCCCACGACCTGCGGCAGCCGTTGCGGATGATCAGCAGCTATCTCGGGCTCCTGCAACGAAAGCTCGGCGACGGCCTGGACGAGGACGGCCGGACGTACATGGACTTCGCCATCGAGGGCGCGAAGCGGATGGACGCCCTCATCCTCGGCCTTCTCGACTATTCGCGGGTGGGCCGGATGGAAACCACCGCGGAGATCGTGGACCTCGGATTGGCCGTGGACGAGGCCCTCAAGGATCTGGAACTCATGATCGAGGAGACCGGGACCGATCTGTCGGTCGCGGACGATCTTCCGTCCGTTGCCGGCCACCCCCTCGAACTGACGCGGCTGTTCCTCAACCTGATCGGCAACGCGATCAAGTACCGGGCGAAGGGACGCCCGCCCCGCGTCGACGTCGGCTGGCGCGACGGCGGGGCGGAATGGGTGGTCTGGGTCCGGGACAACGGAATCGGCATCGCCCCCCGCGATCACGACCGGGCCTTCGGCATCTTCCAGCGTCTGGTCGGGCGCGAGGAGGTCGAGGGCAACGGGATCGGTCTTGCCATCTGCCGCAAGATCGTCGAACACCATGGCGGACGCATCTGGATCGAATCCACCCCCGGAGAGGGAAGCACGTTCCTGGTCGCGTTGCCCAAGCCGAAAGAAAGCGGGACTTGAGAGGCTGGCCGAAAAATGGAGCGTTTGAAATCAATGCGTTATTGTCCGCAGAAACCGTCGTGCGCGGGCTTGACCCGCGTATCCACGGGGCTCCGTCTGGCCCTTCGCCAAGTGGGAGGACGTGGATAGCCGGAACACGTCCGGCCATGACGGAACTCTATAGAGAATTGATTCTAAAAGATTCATTTTTCGGTCAGCCTCTGAAATAAAATCAGAAATCCAGGTCTTCGTAGTGGCGCGGCGGCAAGGCCCCCGGCACCTGATCGCGCAGGAGACTGCGGAAGCTCGGGCGGGACTTGATGCGGGCGTACCAGTCCTTGGCGCCGGGATGATCGGTCCACGGCACGTCGCCGATATAGTCGAGGCACGACAGATGCGCGGCGGCGGCGATGTCGGCCAGCGACAGGAAATCCCCCGCCAGCCAGCGACGGCGCTCGACCAGCCACTGGATGTAGTCCAGGTGGAGATGAATGTTGGCCTGCCCGGCGCGAATGGCGCGGGAATCGGGGCCGCCGACCCCGATCAGGCGCTTTCCCAGTTTCTCGCCGACCAGATTCTCCGTGACCTCGCGGTTGAACTTGCAGTCGAACCACGCGACGAGACGGCGGACCTCGGCCCGCAGCACGGGAGTCGGCCCGACCAGCGGATGCTCGGGATACAGTTCCTCCAGCAACTCGCAGATGGCCGAGGAGTCGGAATAGGCGTTGCCGTCGGGCTCGACCAGAACGGGAACCTCGCCGGCCGGGTTGAGGGCCAGAAACTCCGGCCGCCGTTCCCACGTCCGCTCCACCGAGAGCATGAATTCAAGCTTCTTCTCGGCAAGGACGACACGGACCTTGCGGCTGTGGGGGGAAAGCCAGAGGTGATAGAGCGTGCGCATGGCCCCTGTTTAATGCAATCCCGCCCACGATCAAAGCCCCGCGAGGGGGAGCACCCATTTTTGTGGAAACGCTTTACTCCAGGGGGGCCCTTTTCTCGAAATGCTCGTAGGCGTCGAGCCCTTCCAGCATGATTCCGTCGAAACCAAGGTCCATCAGCCCCGCCATATACTGACCGACGATGGCTTTCCAATCGTCGCTCCAATACTTCACGATCATGGCCGCGGGGTCCCTGGGGGACGGCGCGTCGAGCCAATCCGGGTCACCGACCATCCATTCCCTTTTCCAGTAGTAGCGGTAATCCTGCGCCTCGCCCAGATTGAGACGGGCGAAAACCAGACGCCGCGACCCCAGGCGCTTGAATTTCAGACCGTAGACCTCGGACCTGGTCAGGGATTCGCTGCCCTTGTGGAAGCCGTCGATGATCAAAAGATCGTGATTGCTTTTGGCCAGGGCCATCAGCCACTCGTCGCGGCGGGCGTAATGGCGGGAGTCCACCATCACCAGCATGTTTTTGACCTCGTCCAGGGAATCCACGTTGGCGGCGTTCTCGTTCCACGGCCTCCCCTTGGCGATCCGGTCCAATTCCCCCTTGGGATCGATGTCGGCGAAGGTCAGGGTACGGTCCAGGGACGCCTGCTTCATGGCCTTGGCCACCCAGTCCGCGCTGGAGCAATGCTCGATGGACAGGGCCCGGAGCCCCAGGTCCTTGATGCTTTCGACCAGCCTCCGATCCGCCGTCCGGTCCGCCTCCGCCTGCTCGGCAGCGGCCTTGGCCCGGGTCTGCTCCATCTCGGCGATCAGCGGGTTGACGGGCGGCGGCGGCGCCGGAGGAGGCGGATTCGGGTCCACCACCACCCGGGTCCACTGGCCCCGGATCACCCGCTTGGCCTTCTGCCGGGCCAGGGCCTCTTCCTTGGCCCGCTCCTCGGCCTTGGCCTTTTCCGCCGCCTCGGCCAGGGCCTTCAGCCGGGCTTCCTCCCGCGCGGCGGCGGGGCCGCAATAACGGTCGTCCTCCACATAGCCGGACAGGGCGCGGTGGTAGGTCCGGAACAAGGTTCCCTGCGGCAGGCGGCGGTAGGCCCCTGCCCCGTCGGGATCGTGCAGGTCCTCAAGCTGGCTCTCCCACCTGCTTTTGCTGAACAGATGCAATCCCCCCCGGGCCAGCAGAACGAAATGACGGTTGCGCGACTTGGCGTAGGTTCCCAGGGCCTCGACGATATCGCGCATGTGCTGGCGGTAATTGACGATCTGGTCGAGGGGAATCGTGACCGGCTCGGGAGTTTGTCCCATGGCCGGGGTTCCGGCCGTTTGTCCCATGGCCGGGGCTCCGGCCGTTTGTCCCATGGCCGAATTGCCGACCGTCAGCAGAAGGGCGAGCAAAACCAGTTTCTTGCGCATGCCGAACCGCGTCTCCGTGGACCACTTCCGGCTTGTAGGAGTCCTGCCCGGCCGTGTCAATGTCGCCGTTCTGGCATCGGTATTGCAGGACACGGGGCGGATCAACCGGCGAAAGATGGCGATCATGAAAACACTGACCATCCTTGCAGGACTTCTTCTCGCGGCCCGGCTCGTGAACGACGCCGTGGCCTCCCCCCCGCCGATGCCCCAGCAAACGGGCGATATCTGCGCCGACGCGGTTGCCGCGCAGGAAAAGGTCCGCGGGGTTCCCGACAGGCTTCTGGCCGCGATCTCCATGGTGGAAAGCGGCCGCTGGGACGAGAAGACACGGGCAGGAATTGCCTGGCCCTGGACGGTAACGTCGGGGGGAAGCGGCAAATTTTTCCCCACCAAGGCGGCGGCCATCGCCGAGGTGCGCCGGCTCCAGGAAAAGGGCGTGCGCAACATCGACGTCGGCTGCATGCAGGTCAACCTGATGTACCACCCCGAGGCGTTCGCCGATCTGGAGGAGGCGTTCGACCCGACGGCCAATGCCGCCTAT
Source organism: Alphaproteobacteria bacterium (assembly GCA_015228695.1). Lineage (GTDB taxonomy): Bacteria > Pseudomonadota > Alphaproteobacteria > Rhodospirillales > Rhodospirillaceae > JADGDA01. Next base: position 7,836 of record JADGDA010000034.1, on the reverse strand, counting down.
GCGGCCGACTTCCTGGCCCGACTGTACGAGGGGGCGGGTTCGTGGCTCCAGGCGGCGGCGTCGTACCACTCCATGGAGCCCCAGCGGGCCAGCTATTACCGGCAGAAAGTCGTCAAGGCCTGGAACGAGAGCACGCGCGGGCAGGCCGCCCCGAAGCGCGGCGATGGGGACGACGCGGGGGACGACATCTACGCCGGCATGTTCGACCCCGTCACTTCGGCGCCCCCCACCCCGAAGCCGATCAAGTCCAGAAACCCGGCGCGGCTGGACCCGATCCAGACCGTAACCAACGAGCAGTTGATGCAGGCCACCATCGCCAGCCACGCCGAGCAGGCCGCCCGCGTCCAGGGAGAGCGGGAGGCCGCGCGCGCGTTCGCCGCGAATTGGCGTCAGGAACGCCTGAGGGCCTATGAGGAGCGCAAGTCCCTGCGGACCGCCAGGAACGGGGCGCCCGCCCAGCGTCTGTGACCTGGGCGAAGCTCCTCTGGGCGAAGCTCCCCCTTGACGGGGAGGGGAAACCCCGTACATTCCCGGGAGTTATCCCCGCGCTGGAAACGAAAGCCCCATGGTCGCCATTACCCTGCCCGACGGCAGCACCCGCAACTACCCCGGTCCGGTCTCGGGCGCCGACATCGCCATGGACATCGGTCCGGGCCTCGCCAAGGCGGCGCTGGCCGTCCGCGTGGAAGGCGTGATGAGGGACCTCTCGTCCGTCATCGACGGCGACGCCAACGTTTCGATCGTCACCGCCAAGGACGCCGACGCGCTGGAGCTTCTGCGCCACGACGCCGCGCATGTGATGGCCGAGGCGGTTCAGGAGCTGTTCCCGGATGCCCAGGTCACCTTCGGCCCCGCGACCGAGAACGGCTTCTACTATGACTTCGCCCGCGCGACGCCGTTCACTCCCGACGACCTGGAACGGATCGAGACGCGGATGAAGGAGATCGTGGAGCGGAACGAGACCATCGTCCGCGAGGTCTGGAGCCGGGAGCGGGCCACCACCTTCTTCAAGGACAAGGGGGAGGCCTATAAGGCCGAATGGGTCGCGGAACTCCCCGGGGATGCCGAGATTTCCATCTACCGCCAGGGGGACTGGCTCGACCTGTGCCGGGGCCCCCACCTGCCATCCACGGGCAAGCTCGGCAAGGCGTTCAAGCTGATGAAGCTGGCCGGGGCCTATTGGCGCGGCGATGCCCGCAACGCCATGCTCCAGCGCATCTACGGCACCTGCTGGCCCGACGAAAAGGCCCTCAAGGGATATCTTCTCCAGTTGGAGGAGGCCGAAAAGCGCGACCATCGCCGCCTGGGCCGGGAGATGGACCTGTTCCACCTCCAGGAAGAGGCCATCGGCAGCGTGTTCTGGCACCCCAACGGCTGGATTCTCTACCGCGCCATCGAAACCTACATGCGCCGCCGCCTGGAGGCCAACGGCTATGTCGAGGTGCGCACGCCCCAACTCGTCGACCGCTCGTTGTGGGAGGCGTCCGGCCACTGGGAGAAATTCCGGGAAAACATGTTCACGGTCGAAGTGGAGGAGGACAAGACCCTCTGCATCAAGCCGATGAACTGCCCCTGCCACGTACAGATTTTCCGTCAGGGAATCAAAAGCTACCGCGATCTGCCCCTGCGCATGGCCGAATTCGGATCGTGTCACCGCTACGAGCCCTCCGGCGCCCTGCACGGGCTGATGCGGGTGCGCGGGTTCACCCAGGACGACGCCCACATCTTCTGCACCGAGGATCAGATCACCTCGGAGACGAAGGCGTTCTGCGACTTGCTGATGGACGTCTACCGCGATTTCGGCTTCACCGACGTGCGGGTCAAGTTTTCCGACCGCCCGGCCAAGCGGGCGGGTTCCGACGACGTATGGGACAAGGCGGAACGGGCGCTGACCGACGCCACCACCGCCGCCGGGCTGGAAACGACCCTCAACCCCGGCGAAGGCGCCTTCTATGGCCCCAAGCTGGAATTCGTGCTCCGCGACGCCATCGGCCGCGACTGGCAGTGCGGGACCCTTCAGGTGGATTTCGTCCTCCCCGAGCGCCTCAACGCCGCCTATGTCGGCGAGGACGGCGAAAAGCATCGCCCGGTGATGCTGCACCGGGCCATCCTGGGCTCGTTCGAGCGGTTCATCGGCATCCTGATCGAAAGCTATGCCGGCAAATTCCCCCTGTGGCTGGCCCCGGTCCAGGCGGTGGTCGCCACCATCGTCAGCGAGGCCGACGCCTATGCCGGGCAGGTGGCGGAGCGCCTCCGCGCCGCCGGAATCCGGACGGCGGTGGACACCCGCAACGAAAAGATCAATCTCAAGGTCCGTGAGCACAGCCTGACCAAGGTTCCCGTGATGCTGGTCGTGGGCAAGCGCGAGGCCGAACAGGCGACCGTCGCCGTGCGTCGCCTGGGGGGACAGGAGCAAGAACTTCTTGCTCTTGACACGGCAGTGGCTACACTCGCGCGGGAAGCCGCGATGCCGGGCGGCTGAGACCCCGGACGCCGGAGCGCCCGTTCGCGTTGACAAGGGAGAGGGACACATAGCTAGGTTACCGATGACGGCGCCGCCGACCCGAGATGGGCCGCGCGTCAACGAGGAGGTCGACGCCAAGGATGTCAGGCTGATCGATGCCGAAGGGGAAAACGTGGGTGTCGTCAGCACCCGCGATGCGATGGCGATGGCACTGGCGGCGGGGCTCGACCTGGTCGAGATTTCCCCGAACGCGGACCCTCCCGTCTGCAAGATTCTGGACTACGGAAAATACAAGTACGAGGCCCAGAAGAAGAAAAACGAGGCAAAGAAAAGGCAGAAGGTCATCGAGGTCAAGGAGGTCAAGCTCCGCCCGAACATCGATGACAATGACTATGACGTCAAGTTGCGCAACATGCGCCGTTTCCTGGAGGAGGGGGACAAGGTCAAGGTGACCCTGCGCTTCCGCGGCCGTGAAATGGCTCACCAGGACCTGGGCATGAAGGTTCTGGACCGCGTCCGCGAAGAATTGCTCGATCAGGCCAAGGTCGAACAGTTCCCGAAGATGGAAGGGCGGCAGATGATCATGGTGATGGCTCCGAAATAGAACGGCGGTGCGGGCGGGGCGTCGTCCCCGTCCGCGCCCCTATGCCGCGTTTCCGACCCACAGTTCCAGTCCCATGCCCAGGAATTTCTCGTAGGGCAGATAATGGGACCCGTCGCAGGAAAAATTGAGGGAGACGATGCCGTTGCAGACGTTGAGCGATCCTGCGCGAAGGTAAATCGTGTCGTCGGCGAAGCGCAGTTCGCGGAACATGGCGAACACCTGCTTGATGGCCTCCGCCGGGACGACGGATCGGCTGGTGTAGGGGCGGTGGGGATAGGCCAGACAGATGTCGGGATCGATCAGATCGTCGATTCCCAGGATGCGGTAGGCGTAAGGATCCTCCATCAACCACAGGGTAACGAGGCTGCTGGAAAAGTGGATATTGCCGTGGAAGACGCCGTGCTCGGTCATCAGTTCGTTCATCAGCGGCAAAATGATGTCCAGGCTGTCGTCCATCAGGCTCTGGACCCGCTGTTGCTGAAACAGGCCGCCGCGGATCGCGGGATCGCCCTTGATCTGGCGCCATTCGTGGGGCTCCCGGTACAGGCCCCGCGTGGCCGGCAGTTCGCGCAGGTCGTAGTCGGCCCCGAGAAACCCGATCAGTTCCCCGTCCCCGTTGCGGATGACCTGGATGGCGGTGAGCATGGGCCGCTTGCGGTTGCGGCTGATGTAGGCCCCGGATAGCTTGAAGTCCGTGCTGCCGACGATGCCCTGCATGTACGGACGTTCGGAGCGGTCGCGCCCGAAGTGCTCGGGGTCCGGCCCGTCGCGGGTAATGTTGTCGGTGATCTGGCGGGCATCGGCGTCCAGAACGTAAAGATGCTTACCATAGGTGATGACGGGCAGCGCCTCCGCCAGCAGGGCTTCCAGGGCGGAGCGGTCCGACAGGACCTCCGCGCAGGCCGTCGCCAGTTTGAGCATCGTCCGGCCCAGCAGCGCGGTCAGCGCTTTCCGCTGATTGAGGATGGCTTCCGAGATGTTGGGTTGAGGCACGGCACTCCCTCCAGCTTATTTCGTCGCGGAAATGAACCACGCCCACCCCATGATCTCCCCCAGCCTCGTTTCCAGGGGGGATTGCATGGGCCAGGGCTCGCCGTAGACCAGAACGCCGCCGGGATGGGTTCCATACCGGCGGATCTGGTATCTCCGATACAGGCGGCCGATCTTCGGCACCAGATACCAATAGAACTCCCCCTTGCGCAGAGTCACCCCCTGGAACCGGCGGAACAGGTCGAGGATGCCCGAGCGGCTGTAACAGCGGGTGATGGGGTTGCGGACGGTCTGCCGGTTGCGCCCCCCCCATTCGGTGGCCTTGCCGAGCCAATGGCCATCGCGGAACGCCCGCCCCTGGAGGACCCCGACGCACAGCAGCATGTTGATCCAGTAATGCCAGGAATCCTTGCAATAGAGCATGATCACGGCGCGTCCTCCGGGCTTGAGCACCCGCCGGACCTCATCCACCGCCGCCGCCGTGTCGGCGGTATGGTGGAGCACGCCGTTGGAGTAGACGATATCGAAGGTGTCGTCGGCGAACGGCAGAGTCTCGGAATCGCCCTGCACCGCCTGACACCCGGCGGCCAGCCCCTCCATGAGGCGGAACTTGGCATTGGTGGCGCGGGCGCGGTCGAAGGTGATGTCGAGGCTGGTCATCAAGGCGCCGTGCTTGGCGAACAGGGCGGAGTGGCCCCCGGCTCCGGGGCCGATTTCGAGAACGCGCCGGCCCTTCAACCCGGCAAGGGGCATTTCCACGACGGCCATGTGGCGGCGCAGACGGAACATGTCCTCCAGATCGTCCAGGCTCTTCAGCAGGCTTTCGCGCGTCAGGGAAGCATCCACGTCCTCGTAGAGGGAGTCGTAGAGGGATTTCCAGAACGCGCGGATGTCGTCCTTGACGGTTTCGTTCCTGTCCATGGTGCTTCTCTATAGCCTTCCGGCCCGATCAGGGCTACACGCTTTTCCATGATCGACGTTCTGCTCCGCAAGGGCCGCCAGGTCCTGGACGACCCCGTGCTCCGCCGCTGGCTGCTGGAAAGGTTTTTCTTCCGCACGCCCGGGGAGCCGGATTTCGTCGCCCACCGTCCGCCCTATCTGGGCGACGGCTGGAGCGGCCTCGCCCCCGAGGAGCCGCGCGCGTCCTTTCCCGAATTGACCGCCCCGCCCCTGCGCGCCCCCGTGGAGATTCCCCTGCCCGGTGAAACCGTCCGGATCGAGCCGGGGCGGGAGGCGGAGGCGTTCGACCGCCCGTTCGCGGATACCGAGACGCTCCTCGCCCTGCACCGATTCGCCTGGGTGCCGCTGATGGGGGATGCGGCGTCTCCGGCCCTGGTGGCGGCCTTGTGGCGTGCCTGGGCGGAGCGTTTTCCGGTCCCGTCCGCCGATTGGCCCTGGCATCCCTACACGGCGGCGGAACGGGCGGTCAACATCCTCTCCTTCGCCCGCCGTCACGGGTTGCCCGCCGGCGCGGCGCGGCTTCTCGCCGCCCATGGCCCGGCCATCGCCGAACGGCTGGAATATTTCGGCGATCACCACAGTTCCAACCACCTGTCCAACAACGGGCGCGGACTGTATCTTCTGGGACTGGCCCTCGGGCTGCCACGGTGCGCGGAGCTTGGAGCCCGCATTCTGACCGGGGAGGCGGCCCGCATCTTCCGCCCCTCGGGCATCCTGCGCGAGGGGTCCAGCCATTACCATCTTCTCCTGACCCGCAATTACGCCGAGGCGTGGCTCGCCGCCCGCACCCACCACGCGCCGGAGGAAGACGCCCTGCGCGCGATCGCCGCCCGCGCCCTTAAGGTCGTTCCCCCCCTGGTCCTGCCGGGAGGGATGCCCCTGATCGGCGACATCTCCCCCGACTGTCCGCCCGCCTTTCTCGACGGCCTCCACGGGGGAGAGGGGGGCTGGGTCTCCCGGCTCGACGCCGACTCCCGAGCCGCGTTCGCCGTCCTGCGCGCGGAATGCGGAGACTTCGACGCCGGCCTGCTCGCCGCCGATGGATGGCTGCGGGCGGATTTCGGCCCATGGAGCGGGTTGTGGCACGCGAGTCCGGAGGGCTGGTCGTGCATGCCCGGTCACGGTCATCAGGACTGCGGCGGCTTCGAGCTTCATCACGAGGGAGAACCGGTGATCGTCGACCCCGGACGCGGGGCCTACGGCGACGAGGGGGAGGCGGCGCTCTATCGCTCCTCCCGGGTTCACTCCCTCCTGTCGCTCGATGGAGCCGATCCTTATCCCCCCAACAGACCCTATTACGATCCCTCGTTCCGCGCCCGGATCGGCGGGCCGTCTCCGGCCCTGATCCGGGAACCGGACGGAGTCGTCCTTCGGCACGCGGGATTCGTCCGGATGGGACGGGGCGCCGGCGCGGTGACGCGGCGGTGGCGCTTTCACCGGGAGGGACTGTCTCTCAACGACGCGGTGGAGGGAACGGGAACCCACACGGTCCTGCGCCGGCTGGTCACCCCCCTGGAGGTCAAGGCCATCCCCAGTGGCGCCGTTCTGCGGGGCGCCCACCGATCCTATCGCCTGACCACGAACAGACCGGTGACGCTGCACCCCGTCACCCGCTGGACCGCCTATGGACAGGGCGCGCCCGCGACCGCCATCGAGATCGAGGCGCCGGTCCGTCTCCCCTGGACTTCCTCCCTGGCTCTGGAGGCTTTGTGATGTGCGGTCTCGCGGGCCTGTTCCTGCCCCACGGAGCGACGGAGGAGACGGCCTCCATCGACGCCATGCTGGCCGTGACCCGGCACCGGGGGCCGGACGGCCGCGCCGTCTACGCAAGTCCCGACCGCCGCTATCAGGCGGGCTTCAACCGCCTTGCCATCATCGACCTGGAAACCGGCGGCCAGCCCCTGATCGAAGAAGGCGAACGCCGGGTGCTGATGGGCAACGGGGAGATTTACAATTACCTGGAACTGAGGGCCGCCCATCCCGCCTATCCCTACCGGACCCACGGCGACATGGAGGTGGTGTTTCCCCTGGCGGACCGCCTGGGCGACGCCTTCATGGACGCGCTGAACGGCATGTACGCCCTGGCCCTGTACGACCGGGACCGCCACCGGCTGGTTCTCGCCCGCGACCGGTTGGGGATCAAGCCGCTCTATTGGGCGCGCACGCGGGCGGGGGGAATCCTGTTCGCCTCGGAGATCAAGGCTCTGTTCGCCTCCGGTCTGATCCACGCCGCCGTGGACGAGGACTCCGTGTCGTCCTACCTCGCCCACGGCTATGTGCCCGGACCGCGCACCCTGTACCGGGGAGTGGACAAGCTGATGCCGGGGCATGTCCTCATCGCCGGGGCGGACGGGGATGTCTCGGTCTCCCGCGTCTGGTCGCCCCGTCCGGCGGAGGGGCTGTCCGGGGACCCGCGCGACCATGCCGCGCGCCTGACCTCCCTCCTGGCCGACAGCGTGCGGCTTCAATTGCGCAGCGATGTTCCGGTCGGGGCGCTGCTGTCGGGCGGACTCGATTCCGGCCTGCTCGTGGCGCTGGCGGCGGAGCGTTCGGCACGCCCGCTCAACACGTTCACGGTCCGCTTCGAGGGCGCGGCGGTGGACGAGAGCCCCCTGGCCGCCCTGGTTGCCGAACGCTATGCCACCCGCCACACCCGGATCGACGTCGCCGCCGGAGGCGTGGGCCAACACTTGGCGGCGCTCGCCTGGTACTGCGACGAGCCCCTTGCCGACGCCAGCCTGCTCCCCAACTTCATCATCGAGCGCGAACTGAGCCGCCATGTGACGGTGGCCTTGAACGGCACCGGCGGCGACGAACT
>JADGDA010000349.1 GCA_015228695.1 Alphaproteobacteria bacterium | reverse complement strand
GTTGACCCATCTTCACCTTGCTCTTTTCCGCCGTGGGTGCGTCGAAGGGCTTGCCCGCAGGCTCCGCTACGCGCTGCGCCCTTCTCCTGCCCACGACGAAAATCGCCTCGGTGCAGATGGGTCAACGTGGTCGGAAACCGCTCTAGACTCCATTCTCCATCTTGGGCTGACAGATGGCGCGGGAGGAGTCGGCGCGGACGAAATCAACGATTTCCATGACCGCCGGGTTGTCCTTGAACAGGGACGCCACATCGGCCAAACGCTCGGCCAAGGTTCCCTCCTGGGCGAACAAAAGCCGATAGGCGCTCCGAAGGGTGTGGATATCGTCGCGGGAAAACTCCCGCCGCTTCAGTCCGACGATGTTGAGGCCGGAAAGCCGGGCGCGGTTTCCCATCACCGAGCCATAGGGGATGACGTCGTTCTCCACCCCCGACATTCCCCCGACCATGGCGTGGCGGCCGATGCGGACGAATTGATGAACCGCCGACAGCCCGCCGAGGATCGCGTACTCGCCGACCTCCACGTGACCGGCCAGGGTGGCGTTATTGGCCATGATCACATGGTCGTGAACGACGCAATCGTGGGCGATGTGGGCGTTGACCATGAACAGGCAGTGGCTCCCCACCCGTGTCACCATCCCCCCCCCCTCGGTTCCCGGGTTCATGGTGACATGCTCACGGATCACGTTGTGGGAACCGACGATGAGCTGGGAGGGCTCGCCCCGGTATTTCAGGTCCTGGGGCTGGTGGCCGATGGAGGCGAAGGGATAAATCTTGGTGTGTTCGCCGATCACGGTGCGGCCGGCCACCACCGCGTGGGACACCAGTTCGACGCCGTCTCCCAGCTCGACCTCCGGGCCGACGACGCAGAAAGGTCCGACCGTGGCGGTCTCGGCGAGGCGCGACCGGCTGTCCACGATCGCGCTTTGGTGAACCCGGGCCATTCAACGATCCACGATCATGGCGGTATACGTCGCGTCGGCGACAAGGACATCACCCACCTTCGCCTCGGCCTGGAACTTCCAGACCCCCCCCCGGCTCCGCTGCTTGGAGACATGCAGTTTCAGGCAGTCTCCGGGAATGACGGGCTTTCTGAAATGGGCGGAATCGATGCTCATGAAGTAGACCAGCTTGCCCTCGGCATTCGCGCCCAGGGTATGGACCACCAGCACCGCCGCCGTCTGCGCCATCGCCTCGATGATCAGAACCCCCGGCATGATCGGCCGGCTCGGGAAATGGCCCTGGAAATAGGGCTCGCCGATGGACACGTTCTTGATGCCCGTCGCGCTCTCGCTCGGCACCAGATCGACGACCCGATCCACCATCAGGAACGGATAGCGGTGCGGGATCATCTCCATGACCCGGTTGATGTCGATGAGGTTCACACGTTGCTCAGTCGCAGTCGTATCCATTCCCAGCCCCTAGCCGCCTTGGGCCTTTTTCTTCGTTAGACGCTCCAAAAACGCCATCTGCTTCCAGTGCTCGCGTCCGGGCTGCGCCGGGCTGCCCGCCACGGTCTCGCCCGGAGCGACGTCCCGCATCACACCGGCCTGGGCGGAGATACGCGCCTTGGCGCCGATGTTCAGGTGGCCGGTCAGACCGGCCTGCCCCCCCATCTGGACGTAATCGCCGACTTTCGTGCTGCCGGAGATGCCGACCTGGGAAACGATCACACAGCCCCGCCCCAATTCCACGTTGTGCCCGATCTGGACCAGATTATCAATCCTGCATCCGGCCCCGATGACGGTGTCGGGGCCCGATCCCCGGTCGATCGTGGTGTTGGCCCCGATCTCGACATCGTCGTGGATGATCACCCGGCCAAGCTGGGGAACCTTGGTGTAGCCCGTCGCCCCGACGGCGAAACCAAAGCCGTCCTGGCCGATCCGGGCCCCCGGATAGACGATCACGCCCTTGCCCAGAATGCAGTGGGAAAGGGAGGCATTGGCACCCACGACGCAATCGTCCCCGATCACCACCCCGTGCTCGATCACCGCATTGGGCGCAATGCGGCACCCTCGCCCGATCTCCACCCCGGCCCCGATCACCGCCCCGGCTTCAACGCGGGTCCCCCGGCCGACGACCGCCGACGGATCAACGGTCGCGCCCGGAGAGATCCATCCGTCGGGGGCCGCTTCCGGGTAGAAGGCCGCCGCGATCAGGGCATAGGCGCGATAGGGCTCCAAAGAGATGAGCAAAGCCATCCCGGCCGGCGCCCTGGAGACCAGACCGGGATGAACGATGCAGGCCCCGGCCTTGCTGGTCGCGAAAACGTCCACATATTTGCGATTGTCGAGAAAGCTGACATCGTCCGGCCCGGCCCGGTCAAGGGGGGCCACATCCTTCGCCACGGCGCTTCCCCGGGCCTCGTCCCCCAGTTGCGCGCCGACCAACCCGGCGAGATAGGCCAAGGAAAACGGCCCGGCAAGCTTGAAGAACCTTGGATCGGCCATCCCTATCTGCCACCCGCTTCGGGAGAGGAGGGTTTTTGCTTCGCCCTCGCCTCGGCAATGAGCACCGCCGGGTCGCGCAGGGCCAAGCTCGGCATGTCCTTGTTCACCTGTTCGA
>JADGDA010000348.1 GCA_015228695.1 Alphaproteobacteria bacterium | reverse complement strand
CCGAACCGCCCACCGATCACATGATGCCGGCCTTGCGGTTCAGGAACTGGGAGATGTGGCTGTCGAACAGGTCGGAGCCGCTCAGGATGGCGGCGATGTCGGTGTTGGCCTTGATCGAGCCGCGCTGCTTCATGACCAGAAGATCGTCCACCAGGCTCTTCATCGCCTGAACGCCGTTGGGAGTGGGCAGGACGTCCTCGAAGAACGACCGCCCCAGCCCTTCCTTGCTCCACAGCCCCTCCAGGATGCCCAGGGCCTCGCGGAAGGAGATCGAGGTGGCGGGGTCCTTTCCCTCGTTCGCGTCAAGAAGACGGAGAGCGCCGAGAACCTCGGGCGTCATGTAGGGAAGGTAGCGTTTGGAAAACAGCTTGAATTCCTCGACCCGGTCCGCGCGTTCGGTTTTTTTCTCGATGGAGCGCAACTGGGTGACGAACCCGAGAACCGAACGCAGCAGTTCCGCCGGTTGCTCCAGGAGCAGCGTGAAGTCCCCCCCCAGGAGGTTGCGGACGGTGCCGATGTCGGTTTCATAAGCCTTACCGGCAATCTTCGGGCCGCCGCGCCGGGTGACTTCCTCGTTGACTTTGTCGGTCACGTCGCGAATCGGCCACTTGCCGATGGCACGGATCGCGGCCGGTCCCTTGAGGACCAGGATATGCTGGCCGATATCCCGGATCTGCTCCGGGCATGTCAGGGATTCGGCGATGGCGGTGACGAACTCCGGCTCCCATCCGGCCAAGTCGGTGGCGCGGGGGCCGAGCGCCTCGTTCAGCGCCTCGATGTGGGCGGCGGGAAGTTTCGAAATGGCGACGAGATGGTCGTGGTTCTCGGGATACAGAAGCTCCTTGAACCGGGCCCCCAGGCCGTGTTGAAGGGCGACGATGGCCCGAGGCTCCACGGAGGCCAGGGTGCGCAGACGCGGCAGGGACGCCGGCTCGGTCACGACATCCTTGGCGTTGAAACGGATCTTGGTCTGTTCCTTGAAGATGAGACGCGCGGCCCGGTACAGGAAGAAACGCTCGGCGGCGGTGACCGACATGCCGCAACAGGGCAGGGTCTTCCGATCCTGTCCGGGCGGGATCGCAACCCGCCTCGGGCCCCGGCGGAACTCGACGATCTCGTTGTCCCAGGCGTCCCGGAACAGGATCAATCCGTGCTCGATGGCCAGATCGTTTTCGAATGCCTCGTCGAAGCTCAGATCGGCGAGGACGTGGGGCCCATCGGGGTTTTGTTCCTGCTCAAGGGCCTGAAGGGCCGGGTAGATGCGCCGCACCACCCGGATCAGACGCTTTTGCCGCTGCTCGCGCATGCTCAGGGCAAGTCTGCGCAAGTGAATGGCGACCTTCCTCGGCAGGCTGCGCAGCACCGGGCCGTCGCCGCCCCGGTCATCGACTATGATCTTCTTGACGTCGCTCATCGACTCTAGCAGCCAATCCCTGAAGCCGCGTTTCAGGAGTACGCGCAGCTTGAGGGAGAAAAATTTGGAAATCAAGCTGTTGCTCGGGTGAACGCAGGGAAAACGGTGGGGCAATCCGGAAATAATCCCCACTCCCGTCCCGGTCGAAACTGCTATGCTCGGCGAGGCGCGAACCGCCCCGAACGAGGTAACCCTCCATGGCCCATGCCCGCCGCTCCCGGTTGAAATTTTCTCCCGTCATGGCGTTTCCCGTCGTCTTCATCCTGGCGACGTCGGCTTATGCGTTCTACTGGCACCACCTGGGATCGGCGGCGGAGGAGACGCTTGCCGCCTGGGCCACCGCGCGCCGCGCCGAGGGGTATTACGTTTCCCACGGCGAGATCGACGTGTCGGGCTTTCCGGGCACCTTGGCCGTGCGTGTCGCGTCGCCCCGCATCGAGGCTCCGCCCACGGCCGGTGGATGGACGTGGCGCGCGCCCGCTGTGACCGCGCGCCTGTCCCCCCTCGGCATCGGTCCGGTGACCGTGGAGGCGAGGGAGCGGCACGAATTCCGCCTGCCCTCCAACTTCGGCGGCGGCGCGGGCACCCTGGTCGCGGCGAAAGCCGAGGTCAAGGCCGCCGTCGATTCGCGGGGGTCTCCGGAACGGGTGTCCGTCGCCATCGAGAAAGGGCGCATCGAGGGCGCGGCGGCGCCGGTACAGGTGGCCCATCTCCTCGCCGTCGCCGAGTGGCCCAAGGCGGGCAAAGCCGGGCCGCCGTCCCCCTCCATCGTCGTTTCCCTCGACGGAAAGGACATCGACCTGCCCCCCGCCCTTGGCTTGCCGCTCGGCCCCAGGGCGGAGCGCGTCAACCTGAGGGCGGGGGTTCTCGGCACGATCCGTCCGGGAAACATCTTTAAGTCCCTGAACGACTGGCGCGAGGAAGGCGGGACGATTTCCCTGGATTCCCTGGACGTCCACTGGGAACCGCTGGCGATGTACGCCACGGGGACGCTGGCCCTGGACGATCAACTGCAACCCATCGCCGCCCTGACCGCGAGCATCCGCGGATTCTTCGAGGCCGTGGACTCGCTGAGCCGGACGGGAGTCGTCCGCCCCCGCGATGCCAGCATGGCCAAGGTGGTTCTCGGCATGCTCATGAAACCGTCCCCCGACGGGGGAAG
>JADGDA010000347.1 GCA_015228695.1 Alphaproteobacteria bacterium | reverse complement strand
CGCCGTTCCCGTCCGTCTGGCGGAGGGGACCAACACGGTCTCGGCCGTGGCCCTCAGCAAGGACAACATCGAGGGATCGACGGCCTCGGTGCGCGTCACCCGGCCGGGGGCCCCGCGCCTGGGGGCGATGCGGGTGATGACGGTCGGCATCAACGAGTACGCCCACAAGGAATTGAGCCTGGAGTACGGAGTTCCCGACTCGGACGGCATCGACGCCTATTTCCGGACCGTCCCCAAAACCATCTTCACCCAGGTCTCGCCCACGGCCGTCCGCAACCGGCAGGCGACGCGGCAGGGCATTCTGAACGCCTTCGCCGGTCTGTCGGACAGCAATCCGGAGGACACGGTGCTGGTGTACATGGCGGGCCACGGCGAGGCGGTGGATTCCAAGTGGTACTTCATTCCCCAGGACATCGGCTTCCCCTTGAAGCGGTCGGATATTCCCGTGGGCGGCCTGTCGATGGAGGACGTAAGCGCGGCCATCGCCAAGGCCAAGGCGCAGAAGGTGGTTCTTCTCCTCGACGCCTGCAAGTCCGGGGCCGCCCTGACCGACGTGCGCAATTTCGAGGCGCGCAAGGAATGGACCAAGATGGCCCGTCTGGCCGGGGTCTATGTCATCGCGGCGGCGGGAAAGGACCAGTACGCGGCGGAGGTCCCCGATCTCGGCCACGGCGCGTTCACCTATACCCTGCTCAAGGGGCTGAAGGGGGACGCCGCCCGCGCGGGCAAGATCACCGTCGCGCAATTGGGCGGTTACGTGAAGGAGAAACTGCCCGCCCTCGTGGCCAAGTACGCCGACGAACCACAGGTTCCGGTCGTCTACAGCCGGGGCGGCGACTTCGTTCTCGGGGGGCAGTGATACCGGCATGCACAATGTTTGACACATCATTCAACTTGCGCGCCGGTATCAAGCGGCCAAGCGACCGGAGGGTCATGCCGAAGGCGTGCCTTCGCACGACGCCCGGCGAGGGAAATACGGCGAGCCGGTTTATCGGCTCGGCGGTATGAGTCCGCATGGAGATGGGCATGGGCGATCCGCAGACGTGGCTTTTGGTTGGGTTCGCCGGGGTGATCGGGGGGCTCCTGGCGCTTGACCTGGGCGTTTTCCATCGTCACGCCCACGCGGTGACGACCCGCGAGGCGCTCATCTGGAGCGGGGTGTGGATTTCCTGCGCGATGGCGTTCAACTTGACGCTCGTGCCCTGGATGGGGCTCGATCCGGCGCTGCTGTTTCTGACCGGCTATCTGATCGAACTCTCCTTGAGCGTGGACAATCTGTTCGTCTTCCTGATGCTGTTCACCCAATTCGGGATTCCGCCCGCCTATCAGCATCGGGTCCTGTTCTGGGGCGTGCTGGGCGCCATCGTCCTACGGATCATCATGATTACCGCGGGAGGAGCCCTGGTCGCGCAGTTCCATTGGATCCTCTACCTGTTCGGCGCCTTTCTGGCGGTCACCGGGGCGAAGATGCTGGTGGCCCGCGAGGCGGAGGACGCCTCTCCGGCCGATCATCCAGCCATCCGCTGGCTGCGCCGCCGCCTGCCGGTCACCGACGAACTCCACGGCGGCCGCTTCCTGGTCCGGGTCAATGGCCGCAGGATGGTCACGCCGCTGTTCGTCGTCCTGATTTCGGTCGAGGTCGCCGACGTGATGTTCGCGGTCGACTCCGTCCCGGCCATCTTCGCCATCACCACCGATCCCTTCATCCTGGTGACGTCCAACCTGTTTGCGATCATGGGGCTGCGCTCCATGTACTTCGCCCTGTGCGGACTGTCGCAACGGCTGCGGTATCTCAAGTACGGGCTGGCCGTCGTTTTGATGTTCATCGGGGTGAAGATTCTGCTCGCCGCCGTCTATCCGATTCCGACCGTCGTAGCCCTCGGCGTCACCGCCGCGATCCTGACGGTGACGGTGGTCGCGTCCCTGATCGGGACCAGGGAAAAGGTGCGGAACGAGGGGTAGTCCTACTTCCGCTTGCTCGGGCCGGATTTGAGGCTGGCGCGGGCGAAGGCCTCGGCCATGGCGCTGTTGGCCAGCGTCGACTTCCTCTCGCCGGGTGCGGGAGGCTCCTTCTTGCGCGTGGTCACGACGGGTTTGGGCGGCTCCGGCTTGCGGGGAGTCTTGCCCCCCGCTCCGTGGCCCGCTCCGTGGGGCGCAGAAGGGGCCGGGGGGGCGACGGCGGGTTCGTCGAGGAGCATGGTCAGGGAGATTCGCTTGCGCTTCGAATCCACGTCCACCACCTTGACCTTCACCACGTCTCCGGGCTTGACCACCTCGCGCGGGTCCTTGACGAATTTCCTGGAGAGGGCGGAGACATGGACGAGGCCGTCCTGATGCACGCCCACATCGACGAAAGCGCCGAAGTTGGCGACGTTGGTGACCACGCCCTCCAGCAGCATACCGGGCTTGAGGTCCTTCATCGTCTCCACGCCGTCCTTGAACCGGGCGGTGCGGAACTCCGGGCGGGGATCGCGGCCGGGCTTTTCCAGCTCTTTCAGGATGTCCACGACCGTCGGCAGGCCGAAATGCGCGTCGATGAAGTCCGAGGGGGTGAGCGAGGACAGCAGGGCGAGATCGCCGATCAGTCCTTT
>JADGDA010000346.1 GCA_015228695.1 Alphaproteobacteria bacterium | reverse complement strand
CGAGATCCACCGGACGCCCCTCCTTGAGGGCGATGACCTCGTAGACGCCGTCGGCGAGTTGGCAGCCCCGGTCCTCGATGTGGATCGAGGCGTCGGAGTGGGGCACATAGGCTCCGTTGACAAAGGCGATTCTGGGCATGGCGTTCAGAAATACTCCAACCTGACCGAGAACATCTTCTCGACCTGTTTCACGGCCTGGGCGGCGGCGAAGAGCACGACCCGGTCGTTGGCCTGCACCACGGTGCTCCCGCGCGGGGTGATGACCTTACCGTCGCGCACGATGGCCCCGAGGATGACTCCCTGCGGCACTTTTACCTCCCGGAGAGGGGTGCCGACCAGTCCCGAGGTCTCCATGGCGACGGCCTCGATCATCTCGCCGAATCCCTCCCGCAGGGAATGCACGCCATAGATGCGGCCCCGGCGGACGAATTGCAGGATTTTCGACACCGTGATGCTGCGCGGGTTCACCACCACGTCGACGCCCAGGGTGTTGACCAGGGTATTGTAGCTCGTCTTGTTGATCAGGGTGATCGCCCGCTCGCAGCCGTGACGTTTCGCGAGCAGGGACGACAGAATGTTGGTCTCGTCGTCGTTGGTGACCGCGACCACGGTTTCCGCGTGCCCCACTCCGGCCTCGGCCAGGATTTCCATATCGAGCACGTCCCCGTTCAGAACCACCGTGCGGCTCAGGGTCTTGGCGACGTACTCGGCGCGGGTCCGGTCCAGCTCGATCATCTTGACGCTGACGTTGGGATATTCGGCCTCCAGTTGCTGGGCGAGGAACAGGCCGATGTTGCCCCCGCCGAAGATCAGCACCCGCTGGGCCTCGTCCTCGTCGTGGCCGAAGGCGGCCATGGCGCGCCCGACCTGTTCGGTGTCGACGACGAAATAGACGTCGTCGCCCGGAAGCATCCGGTCCTCGGAGGTCGGGACCATGGGCTTGTCCTGGCGGATGATGCCGACGACGGCGATGTTCAGGTCGGGAAACAGCACGGTGAGCTGGCGCAGGGGGGTATGGGCCACCGGGGTGGAGGCGGTGCAGCGGACGCCGAGCAGGCGCACCTTGTCCCCCGCCATGGGGATGACGTCGATGGCTCCCGGAATCTGGAGCCGCCGGGTCACCGCGCGCGCGACCTCGATCTCCGGCGAGATGGTGACGTCGATCGGCATATTGTCCCGGCTGAACAGATTGGACCAGATCGGCTGGAGATAGCTTTGATGGCGGACGCGGGCGATTTTGGTCGGCACGTTGAACAGGGAGTGGGCCACCTGACAGGCGACCATGTTGACCTCGTCCACATGGGTCACCGCGATCAGCATGTCCGCATCCTCCGCCCCGGCCATTTCCAGCACGTTGGGGTGGGAGGCGTAGCCCACCATCGCCTGGACGTCGAGGGTGTCGTTGACGCTGGCGATCAGGTCGGGACGCTGATCGATGACCGTCACGTCGTTGTTCTCGCCGGCAAGATAGCGGGCGATGTTGAAGCCCACCTGGCCCGCGCCGCAGATGATCACTTTCATGGAAACGACTCCGGGTTTCCGCGCGCCGTCAGGAACGCGACCGTTCCTCCGACAGGACGCCGAGCAGCTTGAGCTTCCGGTGCAGGGCCGAACGTTCCATGCCGACGAAACTTGCCGTGCGGGAAACGTTGCCGCCGAACCGGGTGACCTGGGCGATGAGATATTCCCTCTCGAACATCTCGCGCGCCTCGCGCAGGGGCAGACTCATGATGTCGCTCGACTTTTCCCACTTCAGGACGTGGGGGGTGATGGCGCCGATCTCGCTGGGCAGCATGCTCGCCCGCACCGGCTCCCGGGGGTCGCCGGTCGCCATGATCAGCACCCAGTCCATGGCGTTCCTGAGCTGGCGGACGTTTCCGGGCCAGTCGTAGGATTGAAGCGCCATGACGGCGTCCTCGCCCAGCCTCCGGGAAGGCAACCCCGCCGCCTGCGCCGCCCGCGCCATGAAGTGCTCGGCCAGAAGGGGGATGTCCTCGCGGCGCTCGCGCAGCGCCGGAACGCGGACCGGCACCACGTTCAGACGGTAATACATGTCCTCGCGGAAGGTGCCCGCCGCGATCTCCTTCTGGATGTCGCGGTTGGTGGAGGCCAGGACGCGCACGTCCACCTCGACCTTGGTGCCGCCGCCGACGCGCTCGAAGGTCTGGTCCTGGAGAACCCGCACGATCTTGCCCTGGGTGGCGAGCGGCATGTCGGCCACCTCGTCGAGCAACAAGGTGCCGCCGTGGGCCTGCTCGAAGGTGCCGATCTTGCGCGGCAGGTCCGGGCCATCGACGCCGTGCTCGACCCCGAACAGTTCCGCCTCCATGCGGTCGGGGTGCATGGCGGCGCAGTTCAGCACCACGAACGGCCCCGACGAGCGGCGGGAACGTTCGTGGATCATCCGCGCGATGACCTCCTTCCCCGATCCCGCCGGGCCGGTGATGAGGACCCGGGAGGCGGTCGGGGCGACGCGCTCAAGGTTCTGACGGAGTTGGACGATCAGGGGAGAGGTGCCCACCAGTTCGCTCCGGCTTCCCGCGCGAAGGCGCAGCTCCTCGTTTTCCTGGCGGAGCCGGGACGTCTCGATGGCGCGGGCGACGAGGAGAAGAAGG
>JADGDA010000345.1 GCA_015228695.1 Alphaproteobacteria bacterium | reverse complement strand
GCCATGCTGGCGAAGAGCGAGCGGGCGGCGGTGTTCCGGTCCTGGGTGCTGGACGTGCTGGAAGCCAAGGCACGCCCGTCCTTGCAGGGCGAGTTGTCTACCGCTCTGGCCCGCCGTCTGCGCGTGGTGGCGCGGCATGTGCTGCGTGCCCAGCCGGACTGGCGGAGGATCATCGGCTACAAGCGGCGCGGACTGAGCAACGCCGAAATCGCCAAGCTGATGGATCACGGTCCGGATTGGGTGCGAAAGGCGTTGCGGGAGATGGAAGCCTTCGGTCTGGTCGAGCCGCCCGCCGATCTGCCGGTGCGGCGCGCCCAGGCCATCGTCATGCGCCGCGCCCTTCCGGTGCCCGCAGCCATGGAGGCGCGCCATGGATAATCTCATCCACCTCCCCGCTCCGAAACGGCGCATCCGGCGGCGGCGCACGGACATATCGTGCGATGCCGCTGTTGGGCGGCCATTGGTCGGAATACTCTATGAACTGTTGGGTTTGCGTCTGGTGTGGATCAACCCTATCCCTCCCGATAAACACTGACACCTACACCTGCGTCGGGGGCTTCCTGCCCCCGGCCACCGACTCTGATCACGGACGTTTGCTTGAGGAGAGCAACCATGGACTACGAGTCCCTTGGACGATATACGGAAGCCAGCGAGCGGGCACGTTCACTCGCGGCACAGAGACACAACAAGCTGGTCGATCTTTCCCGGCTGGTCTCAGCGGTGACCGGTCATTCATCAACCGGATATGTCGCCGTGGCGATGGATTGCGAGCGGATGCGGTCCTTGTTGGAGGAAGCCGCCAAATTGGATGCGGAAATGTTGGAGGCGGTGGCGGTCGCCAATGCCGTCGCGGCAAGCTGCGGCAAGCCTCTGCTCAAAATCTGGCAGTCGTCGGGTTCCTGATCCCGGCTACCGGCGGGAGGGCGGTGCCATGAGCCGCAACCCGCTGGTGGCGATGGTTCATATCGCCAAGAAAGACCTCCGTCTCGACGACGAGACGTACCAGAGCATCCTGACCCGTGTCACCGGCCAGAACAGCACGAAAGGGATGTCTGATCGTCAGCTTGCTGCGGTTGTGGCCGACTTCAAGCGGCTGGGCTGGACGCCAAAACCCTCGTCCCACCCCCCGGCCACGGACGGGCGGAGGTGGCGGGGGCCGAGCCGCAAGGGCTATGTGCGGCTGTTGTACGCCCTGTGGGGCGAACTGGCGCGGACTGCCAAACTGGATAAACCCGGCCCGGAAGGGCTGCGCGCCTTCGTTAAATCCAAGGCCGAAGTTGACGATCCCGAGTTCCTGACCTCGGCGGCGGCCACGCCGCTGATCGAGGCGCTCAAGGGGTGGATCGAACGAGAGAAAGCCAAGCCATGACGGAGGCGAAGACATCCCTGCGTCTGCCCGGCATCCTGGGCGAACTGGCGCGGCGTGGCCACGGCGGGGCTGCGCTGATCCTGGCCGAGGCCTGGGGTGGGACCAAACACTATATCTCCGATCTGCCCGGCTCCGCCCTGGTCAGGCTGATCGGGGCCGCCGCCGCGTCGGTGGTGGCGGAAAAGCTGCGCGGGGAACAGCATGACATCCCCAACGCCAAGGGGCTGGACAGCCTGAAGGGCCGGATTTTGGAACACCCCGGCACCACGCGGGAAACCGCCGTGGCGCTCGGCTGCCATGAGCGCTATGTTCGCTATGTGCGTAATGCCGGAGCCCCTGCTCCCAAACGCACCCGCCCGGCGGACGAACGGCAGTTGAGCTTGCTGCCATAATCATCAGGCGGAACTCGTTCCGCCCGGTATTCCTCCCCCGCACCCTCTACCTTCGCGTGAGATCGCAACCCGCGAAGAGGGCCCATCATGTCTACCCCCAGCCTTATCAAGCGCCCCACCCGGGGCCTCAAAAACCACAATCCCGGCAACCTGCGCCATAACCCGAAAATTCCCTGGCAGGGGCTGATCGGTCCCGACAAGAAAGGCTTTTGCCTGTTTGACCGCGACGAAAACGGTATCCGCGCCATGGTCATCGACCTGCATACCGATTATGTGCGGGACCATCAGCGCAGCGTTCTGTCCCTGATCGCCGAGTATGCGCCGCCGGTGGAGAACAACACCAAGGCTTACGCGACCTATGTCGCCGACCGTCTCGGCGTCAACCCGCTGGACGAGATCACCTTTGATCGTCGCGTCGCCACGGCGTTGGTTGATGCCATCATCAAGATGGAGAACGGCATCCAGCCCTATCCGGCGGAGATCATCGCGGCGGGTGTCGAAGCGGCTTTCGACCATTTTGACACGAAGAAGGGGACGCGCCATGAAGGGTAGCCGTACCATCCTGTTCAACCTGGTGATGGCCGTTGCCGCCATGGCCGGGATCAAGATCGCGCCCGATACCGTCACCATCTGGCTGGATGTTTTCGTTTCGGTGTGGGCTATCGGAGCGATGCTCCTGCGTCAGGTGACCAATACGCCGGTGTTCCAGAAGGAGGCTGCGGGCAGCGCCAGCGCCGCCGACATTGCCCGCGCCGTGTCGGAGGCTTTGGTCCAGGGACTTGAACAACCGTCTCAGGGAGGCCCCCATGCGTAACATGTTGCTTGCCTTTGCCCTGGTCCTTTTTGCGACCGGGTGCTCCGGACT
>JADGDA010000344.1 GCA_015228695.1 Alphaproteobacteria bacterium | reverse complement strand
GGATTTTCCGGAACGTCTCCCCCATGTCTTTCTCCTCAGGCGACGTCGTCGTCCTCCACGGGAAAATGACAATAGGCGCCCTTGCCGTACCGCTTGGCAAGGTACATGGCCTTGTCCGCATTGGCGATCAGTTCGGCCGGGTCCGAGCCGGCCTCGGGGAAGGTGGCGATGCCGATGCTGACCCCGACGGTCACGGTGATATCGCCCACCGGAACCGGCTGGGCCAAGGCGCGCAGGATCGAACCGGCGGCGCGGTCCACGCTGAACCGGTCGGTTACGTTGGTCAGAAGGATGACGAACTCGTCGCCGCCGATGCGGGCCACGGTATCGGTTTCGCGGACGTGATCGCGAAGGCGCTCCGCCACCCGCCGGAGCAGTTCATCGCCGACCTGATGGCCGTACTGGTCGTTGACCGGCTTGAACCCGTCGAGGTCGAGGAACAGCACCGCCAGACCGCCCCGCCGCCGCCGCGCCTGGGTGAGAGCCTGTTCCAGGCGATCCTGGAGCAGCGCCCGGTTGGGCAGCCCGGTCAACACGTCGTGGAACGCCCGATGCCGCGCGACGTCTTCCCGCTGGCGCTGTTCCGTGACGTCGCTGAACACCCCGACGAAGTTTTCCACCGTGCCGCCGTAGCCGCGAATGGCCGAGATGGTCAGGCGCTGGACGTAGACTTCCCCGTTCTTGCGCCGGTTCCAGATGTCGCCCCGCCAGTGTCCGGAGGTCAGCAGCGTCCGCCACATCTCCTTGTAGAATTCCTGGGAGTGCTTGCCCGACGACAGAACGTGCGGGGTAAGGCCGATGACGTCCTCCGGCCGGTATCCGGTGATCTCGGTGAAGGCGGCGTTGACCATGCGGATTCGTGTCGAGGCATCGGTCACGATCATCGCCTCGGCCGACCCCTCGAACACGGTGGAGGCGAGGGTGCGGAAATGATCCGCCTCCCGCCGGGCGGTCAGATCGTGGACGATCACCTCCGCGGCCGGGCCGCTGTCGTGACCGACCGCGAGAACGACGATTTCCGCCTCGGTCAGCCCGCCCTCGCAGCTCCGGACCCGGGCCTCGACCACGCCCGACCTTCGCGCGCCGCCGAGCACCTCGCCGATCAGCGTTCCCACCTTCGCCGCGTCGCGCGACGCGACCAGGCTCGGGAACTCGCGCCCCCGCAGGTGGCTGACGTCGCGGCAGAGCAGCCGCGCCGCCTCGTTGACCGGCAGCAGTTCATTCCGCGTACAGAGCAGGATGGCGTCCGGCAGGGCGTCCACCAGCGACCGGTATTCCTCCTTGGCGCGGAACAGATCGGATTCCAGCCGCTTGCGCTGGATGGAGTGCAGGACCGCCCTGGCGATGGTCTCGCCGTCGCCGTGGCCCTTGACCAGATAATCCTGGCACCCCTCCTTCATCGCCTGGAGCCCGACCTCCCGGTCCGCCAGTCCGGTCAGGACGATGATGGGAAGGTCCGGAGCCTCCCTCCGGAAGACCCGGATGGTCTCCATCCCGTGGGAATCGGGCAGCGACAGATCGAGGAGCACCGCGTCGAAGGAAAGATCGCGCGTCCGCTCCAACGCTTCCTGCAAACGGATGGCGACCGATATCTCGAAACGGTCGAACCGCGCCTGTTTGAGCAGAGCCATGACCAGACGCGCATCGCCCGGCTCATCCTCCACCAACAGCACCCGCGTCGCCTCGTCCATCGATCCGCTCCGCCCCGCCCCATGCGTTCTCTCATTCTACATGCGGTGCTGCGGTGCACAATTCCCGGTTAGGGGTAACGGAAGTACCCGGAAACGGGTAATTCACGAGGAACAGAGGCCCTCGTGGATCGCGTAGCGGGTCAGATCGGCGGTGGTGAAAAGGCCCAGTTTCCGTTTGATGTTGCGCCGGTGGACGTCGGCGGTCGAACTGGAAATGCCGAGCATTGCCGCGATCTCCGCCGAGCGTTTTCCCTGGGCCAGCAGGCGGAGGACTTCCCGTTCCCGCTTGCCCAGGACCGAGAGCGGCGGGGTGGCGGAGCGCGTGTCGTCGTCGATCATCTGCGGCATCATCAGCCGGGTCACCTCGGAGCACAGGAATCCGCGTCCGGAGGCCACCGCGCGGATCCCCGCGATCAATTCCCCGCCCCCGGCGGCCTTGAGCACGTACCCCCGCGCCCCCGACCGGAGCATTTCCTCCACGTAGATCCGGTCCGCGTGACCGGACAGGGCGAGGATTCGCACCAGGGGGTAACGCTTCGTGACTTCCCGGGCGATCTCGATGCCGCTGACGTCGGGAAGGGCGATGTCGAGGAGAAGGACGTCCGGCTGAGTCCGGGCCAGAACGCTGCGCACCTCCGCCCCCGTTCCGGCCTCGGCGATGACCTCCATGTCCGGCTCGGCCGAGAGCGGCCCGCGCAGCGCCTCGCGGAACATGCGGTGGTCATCGGCCAACATCAGACGGATCGTCATGAACGGGTTTCCACGAAAAAAAATGCTGCGGCGCGTCAGAGTGGATTTTGGCTCATTTCCTGGGGTTCTGCCACCCGAATATACCTCCTTTACCCATTATTGGGTATTGGAACTACGGGGAACCGGGAATTGTTCCGGAAAGGGCATCTGGTAGGATGCTCCATCGAAGCCGCTGACCAAAAAAAGGCG
>JADGDA010000343.1 GCA_015228695.1 Alphaproteobacteria bacterium | reverse complement strand
CTACAAGGGGCATTTCGACGAGCACGTCGCCCCCGACCCCGAGCGTGATCGTCGTGACCATTGGGCCAAGAAGAAGACCATCGAGGCGGTCTGGGGCTGGGCCATCACCTGCCACAAATCCCAAGGCTCCCAATGGGAAAACATCGTGGTGTTCGACGACGGCCTGGGCCGTACCGCCGAGGACCGCGCCCGCTGGCTCTATACCGCCATCACCCGGGCCGAGAAAGGGCTGGTGCTTCTTGATTGACCTCAACGACGCCACACCACTGCGCCCCGGCCGCATTGATCTGGATGCGGTGGTCGGCCGCCTGCGCGACGACGCCGGAACCTGGGTGCCGCGCCTGTTCCCCTCGGGCCGCCGCGAGGACGATGTCTGGCGGTTGGCCAACATCCGGGGCGACGCCCCGCGCAAGCAGGGAAGCTGCGTCATCACGATCAAGGGCGACCGGGCGGGGGAATGGTTCGACTTCGACGGCAACCAGGGCGGCGGTGTACTCAGCACCGTCGAGCACGCCAGCGGCCTGTCCGGGCGGGAACTGTACGAGTTCGCCGCCGACCTGGCCGGAAACCCACCGCCCGTGGCCGCATCGCGACCGGCTCCAGCCAAACCCCGCGACGATGCCCGCGAGATCGAGTTCATCCTGTCCCGCGCGGTTCCGGCTCAGGGTACGCTGGTAGACGCCTATCTTGCCTCCCGTGGTCTCGGCCCTGCCGGTTCCGCCGATCTGCTGTTCCATCCCGACCTCACCCATTGGGATACCAAAAGCGGCTGGCCGGCCATGGTGGCCATCATCCGCGACGGTGTCGGCGCGCCTCTCGGTCTGCACCGCACCTGGCTGGCGGCGGACGGTTCGGCCAAGGCGTCGATCCCCAAGAACCGCAAGATGCTCGGCAAGGTGGCTGGAGGCGCGGTGCGGCTGTCCGAACCCGCGGGTGGCCTGCTCGGGCTGGCGGAAGGCATCGAGACCACCCTGGCGGTGATGCGAGTCTGTCCTGCCTTGCCGTCCTGGGCGACCCTGTCGGCGGGCAATCTGGAGGTCGTGGCCTTGCCGCCCGAGATCCGCCGCGTGGTGATCCTGGCCGACCATGACGCCTCCGGCACCGGCCTGCGCGCCGCCGAGGCCGCCGCCGTCCGTCTCCACCGCGAGGGACGGCGGGTATGGATCGCGTCGCCGCCGAGGGAAGGCGACGACTTCAACGATATTCTGATGCGCGAAGGAGAGGCCGCAGTGCGCGCCGCCGTCGAGGCGGCGGTCGAGTGGACGCCACCGGAGCCCATCATGGACATGGGAACGCCTGCTCAGGCGCCCGCGTCCATCCCAAACCTGCCGGTGGGCTTTCCAATCGTCACCGGGAGACGTCCCCCTCTGCGCGCCGACAACGGTGACCTTGCCGACCTTGCCGCGCGCACCCGCACCATTCTAACCGGAAGCAATCAGCCGCCTTGGCTGTTCCGCATGGGCGCGATGCTGGCCTGGGTGGCCCGCGACGACGATGGCCGCGCCATGGCCATGCATCTCTCCGAGGAACGCCTCAAGCTCGCTCTGGCCCAATTGATCGACTGGCGCAAACAGAGCCGGACCGGCGATCTGGTTTCCGCCTATCCGCCCGCCCAGTTGGGCAAGGCTCTGCTGGCCACACCCAACCCCGATCTGCCGGTGCTGGCGGGCATCGTCGCCGCCCCGGTGTTCGGGCGCTCGGGCGAGTTGGTCACGGCGCGCGGCTATCACCCGGCCAGCCGATTGCTGCACGAACCACCCGAGGGATTTGAGCTTCCTGCTGTTCCTGAACGGCCATCTCCGGCGGATGTCGAGGCAGCCCGGACCCTGCTGCTGGACGACATGTTGGGCGACTTCCCATTCGTCTCCGAGGCCGAGCGGGCGCACGCCCTGGCGCTGCTTCTCCTGCCCTTCGTCCGTCCGATGATCGATGGGCCGACGCCGCTGCACCTGATCGAGAAGCCGTCTCCCGGCACCGGCGCCACGCTGATGGTCGACGCCATCGCCATCGTCAGCACCGGCCATCCGGTCTCGATCATGACCGAGGGCAGCGACGAGGAGGAATGGCGCAAGCGCCTCACCGCCAAGCTGCGCGAAGCCCCCCTGATGGCGGTGATCGACAATCTGCGCCGTCCGCTCGACGCCGCTCCCATGGCCGCCGCCCTGACCGCGCCTTATTGGGAGGACCGCATCCTTGGCCGCTCCGACATGACCCGCATGCCGGTGCGCTGCGCCTGGGTGGCGACCGGCAACAATCCGCGCCTGTCCAACGAGATCGCGCGGCGCACCGTGCGCATCCGTCTCGACGCCCATGTTGACCAGCCCTGGCGGCGCGGCGGGTTCCGCCATCCCGATCTTCTGACCTGGATCCGCGCCAACCGGGGGGCGCTGGTCGGCGCCTGTCTGACCCTCGGGCGGGCCTGGGTGGTGGCGGGAAGGCCCCGCTACCGGGCGACCACGCTCGGCAGCTTCGAATCCTGGGCCGAGACCATGGGCGGGATCCTTGATGTCGCCGGGGTGCCGGGCTTCCTCGCCAACGCCGACGAGCTTTACGAGTCCTCCGACGCCGAGGGGATCATGTGGCGGAGCTTCGTTGCCGCCTGGTGGAACCGCTTTGGGACCGCTCATGTCGGCACAGGCGATCTCTATGAACT
>JADGDA010000342.1 GCA_015228695.1 Alphaproteobacteria bacterium | reverse complement strand
GTTGTTCTTCCGCTGGGTCAAGCAAACCCTGAAAATCAGCCATTTCCTCGGCACCAGCCAGAACGCCGTTCGCATCCAGATTGCCGTTGCCTTGATCGCATTCCTGCTGCTGCGCCTGGCTCAGGCAACCCAAAAAGCCGTTCAAAGCCCCCTCGCCTTCGCTCGTCTGGTTCGCGCCAATCTCATGTACCGCCGCCGCATCGATCATCTGCGAAGACCGCCTCCCGTGCCGTCTGCCAACCCCGCGCAGATCGAATTCACACGGGTGACAGCATGACGCAAGCAGCGTGCCGGACAGCCGTGGTGGAAGGAGGCGGTCGAGCACCATCTGCCGGCGTTCCTGGCCTTCTTCTTCCCGGCCGCGCATGCCGCGATCGACTGGACGAAGGGCTACACGTTCCTCGACCAGGAGCTTCAGGCGGTAGTGCAGGATGCCGAACTCGGCCGGCGCTATGTCGACAAACTGGTGCGGGTGACCCTGCTGGGTGGCGAGGACGCCTGGATCCTGGTGCACATCGAGGTGCAGGGAACGCGGGAAGCGGGCCTCGCCGAGAGGATCTTCGTCTACAACTACCGCATCTTCGACCGCCATCGCCGGCCCGTGGCGAGCCTCGTGGTCCTGGCCGACGAGTCGCCCGGCTGGAAACCCTCGTCGTTCGGCTTCGACGCCCTCGGATGCCGGCATTCCATCGACTTCCCGACCGTCAAGCTGCTTGACTACGCCGGCCGCGAGGACGACCTTCTCAAGGACGACAACCCGTTCGCCCTGGTGACGGTAGCGCACCTGCTGACCCGGGCGACGCGGAACGACATGGCGGCCCGCTATGCGGCGAAGTGGAAATTGGTGAGGCTGCTGTACGAACGTGGCTGGGATAGGCAGCGGGTCATCGACCTGTTTACGGTGATCGACTGGCTGATGCGCCTGCCAGCGGACTTGAACCGGGATCTGTGGCTAGAGATCGAGAGGCTGGAGGGGAGATCGGCGATGCGTTACGTCACCAGTGTGGAGCGGATCGGGATCGAAAAGGGCCGTTCCGAGGGCAAGGCCGAGATGCTGCTTCGGCAGATCCGCCGCCGTTTCGGATCGGTGCCTGCGGAAACCGAGGATCGCGTTCGGGCGGCCGGAAGTGATCAGTTGGACGAATGGATGGACCGCCTGATGGACGCCCGCGACGTCGCCGATGTTTTTGGCCCATCCACGCATTGACGACGCGGGCGGAGAAAATGGAGAATTGGGTGCATTCTCTGTTTTTTTCTTGGAATAGACGCGGGTCATCAATTGTACTGATCGGGCCACAGTCACAGGCAGGACAGCATCCGTAAATACATCTATAAAGCGTGAGAATTGCTCGAAAGTGGTGCCTTTCGCCCACTGCCAGCGACCGGAACTCTCTCCGTTTTTGGCGGAGAATCGGTTCGAAGGTGGCACACTTCCCTCCGCCAATAATTTTCGGACAGACTTTCTCTCCATCATAATCAAGCCCAAAAATGGCGCAGTTCCGCGCCATTTCAGCCTAAACATCCGAACCGCCTCACCCCCTGGGTGACCCACTTTTTCTCTCTTCTGGCCATTTTCTCTAAAAGAACCGAACTGCCTGCCAGTCAGTTCGGTTACGTGGTTTCGTGGGAAATAAAAGGGTTGCAGGCCATCCGCGACCGGGCCATTTCGAGAAAATTTTGGTTGGGCGGAGGATTCTACTTTCGAAGCCGTCGGCTCGGAACCGAGGGTTCGCACCCATCATTTGCCCAGGCAGGATAGGCTGGTCTCGAATTCTCAATGCATCGGCGTGTCGCCGATGTCGATCGTCACGCTGAACGACAGCATGCAGAGTTCGCCGGCGCGGGCCTCGTCGGCCGGCAGGTGGCCGAGTGGTGGCCCTTGTGCGGCTCGAGGAGCCCGGCCTCCTCCATGGTCAGCCGCAGGAAGTACAGCGGCAGGAAATCGGGCTCGTTGACGACCGCGTAGAACATTGGCGGATCGGTGGGGCCGTAACCCGGCCAGCGAAAAGCATCGAGCATCGTCGCCACCACGGTTCGCGCCAGGTTGCCGTGCTGGGTCAGCTTCAAGCCGCGGCCGGTCGCCGCGTGGCGGAGCAGGAGGCGGGGCGTGGGTCAGGACGGTCGACTCGGCCAGCGCATCCGCCGCAGGGTGTCGGCGATGACGATGGTGCCATCTTCGGTGGCCGCGTCGCAGATGAGGCGGGCGAAGCTCGACACATCGAAGCAGCCGCCACACCGTCTGCTGGCCCTGCAGCCAGGCGGTGATCTCGGGCGTGTCCAGAATTTCGCGGCGCGCCATCGGGGGCCTTCGCTTCTTCCACTGTGCCGTCATCTTGCCCGTAGCGGGGCGGCAGATCCACGGTAGTGCAGTCGTTCGATCTGGCGGGTCTTGACCAAGGTGACCAATCGCGCCTATTGGTCGAACTGTGATTGCCAGTGAGGTATAGGCCATGAACAAGTCGGATCTCGTAGCCACCGTTGCCACATCGTCGGGCCTCGCGAAGAACGATGCCGACAAGGCCGTGGATGGCGTTCTCGACGCCATCACCGCCGCCCTGAAGGACGGCGACGAGGTTCGGCTGGTTGGCTTCGGCACATTCTCGGTTTCGGATCGGGCCGCCAAGGAGGGCCGCAACCCCCGCACCGGCGAGAAGATCG
>JADGDA010000341.1 GCA_015228695.1 Alphaproteobacteria bacterium | reverse complement strand
GGCAAGGCCATGATCTGGTCGAGCACGCCGGCCAGTCGGCAGGCTTCCTCGATTTCGCGCACATCCGCAGCGGGATTGGCCAAACGGATGTTCTGGGCGATTGTGCCGAAGAAAAAATGAGTGTTTTTCGGCATATAGGCGATTTGACGCCGTAGCTGCACCGGGTCAAACTGTCGCAGGTTGATGTTATCGATGAGGATACGTCCTGCTTGTGGCGTGTACAGCCCGAGAGCCAGCTTGAGCACGGTAGACTTGCCAGCGCCGTCGTGGCCGATGATGGCGGTCATCTCGTTGGTGTTCGTGGTGAAGCTGATGCCGACCAGGGCAGGCGGTGCGTCCGGGGCGTAGCGAATGGAGACGTTGCTAAACAACACGTTGCCGCGCATGTGGGAAGATGCTCCCGCCAATGTCTCGTCGCGACTTTCGAGCCGCATATTCATCAGACGATCAACCTGTTCCACGCTGCGGAGAATCCGTCCGACCTGAGTGAACACACTAAGCCCCGTGCCCAGCGGCGTCAGGATACGCCACACCAGGGCCATCGCAGCCATCAACGTTCCGGGGGTCATTTCACCGGTGAACACTTTCTGGACGCCGACAGCCATAGTGGCTACGGCTGACGCCACCACCAGTCCATTGGAAAACGCATTAACCAGAGCGTTAACCGAAGCGACCTCGTATCCGGCCACCGCCGCCTCCGCCGACAAGGTTCGGTGGCGCTGGGTCCACAGCCGAGCGGCGCTGGCCAGCTTGATGGCCCGCAGAGAGGACAGCATCTCAATGATGAACGACTGACGTTCGGAGCCAGTCTGGGCGGCGGCGGCGTTAGTACGCTGGATCACTGGGCGCGTAGCCAAGACGAAGATGACGAATAGAGCGATACCCACCAGGGGCACGTAGGCGAGCGATCCGCCGATGACGATCAGGGCCAACAGCAGCAGAATGATGAATGGCAGGTCGAACAGAATGGTCACAGCCGCACCAGCGAAAAACTCGCGGATGTTTTCGAAGTCGCGCACGCGGGATACCTGGGCACCCAGATTAGTGGTTTCAGTTAAGGATGGCGGCAGGTAGAGCAGGCGCCGCAGAACCTCGTTGCCGACCAGGTTTCCAAGCCGCACGCTGACGTACTGGAAAAGGTAGGAGCGCAGCATCCGAAAGCCGGCATCAGCAAGTACGAACAGCGCCATGCCGGTGCCAACCCACAGCAGGGTTTCCATCGACCGAGAAGACAGAACATTGTCATAGATCAGCGTCACCATCAGGGGGGACAGCATGGCCAGTCCGCTCAGGATCAGGCTCAGAACGAATGCTTGCAGAAAGATGCTCCGAAAGCGCTCGAGCACCTTGCGGAACCACTCGGCCTGCGGCAGCAGAAATGACGAGGCGTTGCCGCGCATGACGGTGAAGAACACCACCCGGCCCATTACCGGCCGCGCCGGCACCTGGGTGTAGATGCCCTCGCGCCCGTCATAGACCAGAAGGTCGTTACCCAGCGCGCCGATCAGTACCTGGGTTCCGCCGTCTTCAGGAATGAACAGGCACGGCATTTGACGCGGATCAATGTCGGTCATGCGTCCGAGCACCTCGCGGCCCTCGTACTTCAGATTGGCCATGGTGTTGATCAGCTCGATCAGTTCAGTCTGCTGTGGAAAATGAGGGAGCGCCTCGGCCAGACGGGTACGGTCGCCGCGCCAGCCCAGTGCATCAAGCAGGGGCACGATGCAGCGGGCGAACTCACTGTAGGTGGCCTTGGCGTCATCCTGGTGCCGGCCATCGACATTGTCGGTCGCAACAGCCAGAGCGGTCATGATGTTAGCTCCTGGCAACCAAAGGCGTCGTAATCGAACTGATTGATGTGATTGGCCCACCATTCCAGCAGGCGTTTTCTTATGTTTTCGCTCAGGGACAGACGGTCGAACAGAATGTCTCCGCGGAAGTTTTCTACCATGACCAGGAAATGGGCGTGTGAGTCCATGTGCAATTTGCCCAGCGGTGCACCGCTGTCGGCCAAAATCGCTTCCTCGTACTTGAAATGACTCCGAGCGAAGGCAAGGATTTCATCGAACAGGGCGACGGCTTCTTCCTTGGAGGCCTCCTGGTGCAGCATCTCCTTCATGCGGATAATCAGGTTGCTGATGCTGCGGTGGTCGGCATCAATCTGATCAATGCCGGTCGCGCGGATAAAGGGGGCATAGTCCTCCCAGCTATCCGCCGACAAGAACACCGTTGCCGCCAGGGCAGAGGGGGCGAAGCTGACAGCATCGACGTCATTGATGTGATTGATCCACCACGAGAGGATAAATTGTCTAATGCCAGCAACGGAAAGGCGCTCTCCGGCTTGAACCTGATCAATGTAAGACACCAGAATGGCACGAAACTTCCGATGCTGTTCGCGCTGGATATCGAGACCCGGAAGGCCATGGTATTCGATCAGCGTCTCCTCACCGCAGAAGTGCTCGTCAGCGTAATCGTGCAGAGCCCGCAACACGTCAATTCGCGTTACCACGTCTCCGGCTTTCATCATGTCGAGCACCATCCCGGTCATAACGCGATGCTCGCCGTCGATGGTGTCGATGCGCATGCGGCGAATGATCTCTGAGACATCATCCCACGTTACCGCCCTACCCAGTACAGCATTAGTCCAGTTGTTTCGACAAAATGTGTCAAAATCGATCCCATTGA
>JADGDA010000340.1 GCA_015228695.1 Alphaproteobacteria bacterium | reverse complement strand
ACCACATGGGGAAGCATGCGTTCGACGATCACGTTGACGCCCCTTTCGGTCGGGTGGATGCCGTCGCCCTGGTTCATGACCGGATCGGCGGCGACTCCGTCCAGGAAGAACTCATAGAACACCACGTCGTGCTTCCGGGCAAGCCGGCGATAGACGTCCTTGAAGGCTGCCCCGTATTCGGCCCCGTAGTTGGGCGGAGCCAGCATCCCGGCCAGAAGCGTCGGGATTCCCCGATCCTGGAGACGGACCAGGATGGTGTTCAGATTGGCGAAGGTGCGTTCGGGGTCGATGCCGCGCAATCCGTCGTTGGCGCCCAGTTCGACGATGGCGGCGTCATAGGGATCGCGCATCAGCCAGTCCATGCGCGCCTTGCCCCCGGCCGAGGTGTCGCCCGAGACTCCGGCGTTGACGATCTCCACCGGATGCCCGGCGGCGCGAAGCGCCTTTTCCAACCGGACCGGAAACGCCGCGTCGTGCGGCAGGTTGAACCCGGCGGTCAGGCTGTCGCCGAGCGCCAGAACGCGAATCGTCTTCATCGTTGCCGCTTCCATTTCCCCCGCCCGGACCAAGGCCGGGAACAAGGCGTTGACAATCAGGCCCAAGAGGCCATATGCGAAGAGTCTCCGTCTTCCACTGCCGGGTGCGCGCGCCGCCATGCCCGATCCGAATGTACCCACCGATCTTCCTCCCACGATCCTGCTGCGGGACGTGCATCTTACTCTCGGCACGGCGGCCGGCGAGGTCAACATTCTTCGTGGTCTGGACTTCTCCGTCGGGCAAGGAGAGACGGTCGGAGTCGTCGGGCCGTCCGGCTCGGGCAAGTCCACGATGATGATGGTGATCGCCGGTCTGGAGAAGGCGACCTCCGGCGAGGTGAGGGTGGCGGGAGTGGACCTGTCGGTGCTGACCGAGAACGGGCTGGCTCTGTTCCGGCGCGGCCACATCGGGATCGTGTTCCAGAATTTCCACCTGATTCCGACCATGACCGCCCTGGAGAACGTGGCCGTTCCCCTGGAGCTGTCCGGCCGGGCCGACGCCTTCGCCCGCGCGGCGGAGAAGCTGGAGGCGGTGGGGCTCGGCCGCAGGCTGGAGCATTATCCGGCGCAATTGTCCGGAGGCGAGCAGCAGCGGGTGGCGCTGGCCCGCGCCTTCGTCGCCGAGCCGCCCCTTCTCCTCGCCGACGAGCCCACCGGCAACCTGGACGGAACGACGGGATCGCAGGTCATCGAGCTGATGTTCGACCTGCACCGGAGGCGGGGGACGACCCTGGTGCTGATCACCCATGATCCGGCCCTGGCGCGGCGGTGCGGACGGGTGGTCCGGCTGGCCGACGGCCGGATCACGGCCGAGGACGGAAGCGACGACGGCCGAGTGGTGCCGTTGCGTCGGCCATGACCCTCCGCCTCGCCTTTCGCCTCGCCCGCCGGGAGTTGAGGGGAGGCGTTGCCGGGTTCCGCATCTTCCTCGCCTGCCTCGCCATCGGCGTCGCGGCCGTGGCCGGGGCCGGGTCCCTCGACCGGGGGCTCCGGGCCGCCCTCGCCGAGGACGCCCGGATGCTGCTGGGCGGCGATCTGGAAGCAAGACTGGTCCAGCGCGAGGCCACCGGAGCGGAACGCCGGGGGCTCGAACGCGCCGGGCGGCTGTCGGAGACGATCGAGATGCGCTCGATGGTCCGGGCCATCGACCGGGCGGAGTCCCGCACCCTGGTCGAACTCAAGGGAGTCGACGGAGCCTACCCCCTGGTCGGCGCCATGGAGCTTTCGCCCGCGCGCCCCCTCGCCGAGGTCCTGGAAAGACAGGACGGGACATGGGGCGCGGCGGTGGACCCGGTCCTGCTCGTCCGGCTCGGCCTGCGCGTCGGAGACCGGGTCCAGGTGGGGGAGGCGACGTTTCGGGTCCGGGCCGTCATCGTCCGCGAGCCCGACCGGGTGGCAAACGCCCTGGCGCTCGGACCGCGCCTGCTGGTGGCGCGCGCGGCGGTGGATGAAACCGGACTGGTCCGGCCGGGCAGCCTGACCCGCAGCCTTTACCGGATGGCCCTGCCCCCCGGCGTTTCCCCGGAGCGGGAACGGGACCGCCTGACCCGGGACTTTCCCACCTCGGGCTGGGAAATCCGGGGGCGGGACGAGGCGGCCCCCGGCGTGCAGACCTTCCTCGGCAACATGACCCTGTTCCTTACCCTGGTGGGATTGACCGCCCTTCTGGTGGGCGGGATCGGGATCGCCAACGCGGTCAAGGCCTATCTCGACGGGCGCATCCGCACCCTGGCCACCCTGAAATGCGTCGGAGCCACCGGCGGGACGGTGTTCGGAGTCTATCTGATCCAAATCGCGGTCCTGGCGGCGGCGGGAATCGCCATCGGACTGGCGCTCGGAGCGGCGGGGCCGTTGCTGGGAAACTGGCTGCTGGGGGATTCCCTGCCGGTGCGGGCGCGGTTCGACGTCTACGCCGCTCCCCTGGCCCTGGCGGCGGGATTCGGAGCCCTGACGGCGGCCCTGTTCGCCCTGTGGCCCCTGGGAATGGCAAGCGGGGTTCCGGCGGCAGCCCTGTTCCGCGACGTGATCGGCGGGCGGCGCTCCCCCGGATGGACCACATGGGCGGGCACCGGGCTTCTCGCCGCCGCCCTGGCGGTTCTGACCGTGCTGTCGGCGGAACGGCGCGATCTGGCGGGGTGGTTCGTGGTCGCGGCGGCGGTGTCGATGCTGCT
>JADGDA010000033.1 GCA_015228695.1 Alphaproteobacteria bacterium | reverse complement strand
CGGGCTCGTCCCGCGCATTCACGCGGTACCGCCCGACATGGCATTGGGGGTAAATCCCGCCGCCGGCAGCACGGCTTGGCGTGGACGGCCGTGACGAGCACGGCCATGACGGAAATCCGGTGGCGGGACACAGTTGAAAGCAATAACCGTGCCGGACAGCCGCGGGCTTGACCCGGCCATCCACGCCCATCCGCATCTTGATCGCTTGCGTTCGCGGCACCGCACGGACGCCCGGAACAAGGCCAGCTACGACGACAATATGCTGAATTTGCACATATTTTCGTCTTAAGTGAACCGCTCTAGGCGCCGTTGAGGCGGGCCTGAACCTCGGCGATCACGAGCATCAGGTGAACCTGCTCGACGCCATCGCTTTCCATTACCCTGTGGGTCATCGGGTCGCTGAGAAGATCGGAAAGAAGCGGTTCCTCGGCCCCCGCGAAGCGCCCCCCGTTGATGCTCTGGGGGGGGAACGGGGGGAGGGCGAACCCACCCTGACCGGAAGGCTTCTCTCCCGTGGTCCTAACGGACGCTGCAACTCTGGACATGAACGCCTCCACCGGTTCCCCTGCCATTCCAGCCGATTCGTTGCCAGCCGATCGGCCGCGTCATTTTTTATTTATTATAAAGAAGCACACTACTCGCTAGGCGTTTTTAGCACGTTTCAACGCATCAATCAACCGACAAACCCAGGTTGAAAGACGATTGGAAATAGAACAACCTAATTTTTCGTAAATTGTCTGTAAAATACACGGAAGGCACGCCGTCCCCAGGCTCCGCCTCCCGCACGGAGATGTCCCGACCGATTCCGCCAGAGCCCTCCCGCACCGGCCCGCGCTCCAAAACGTCCCCCTCTCGCCGCCCTACGCCCAGGCCCCGTCCTACGCCTTGGCGCAATGGGGGTTCTTCGGAGTGTGGAACACCGGCTTCGCGACGGTCGGCCCCTTGGGCAGAATTCCCCCCGTCATCAGGACGTTTTCGATCTTGCGTTCGGCCGCAGCCTGAAATTCCTTGTCGGCGCCGAGGGACATGGCCTTGCGGAAAAAGCCGCGCGCCTCGCCGATCAGCTTCGAGCTTTCCTTCATCTGGTGGCTCTGCGCCATCCGCATCGCCTCGTGCAGGGCGTAGTCGGCGGCCCGCATGTTGGCGAAGCACTCGTAGGAACGGGCCTTCGCGTTCGCCATCTGCTTGAAATCCATCGGCAGCTTCGGATACCGCTTGATCGTGTCCACCACCCGCTGTTTCAGTTTCTCGGCCTCGGCCGGCTGAACGCCGCGCATGGCGTTGAGATGCCCCTGACACTCGGCCATCGCCGCCTGGATCTGCTTCTTTTCCAGTTCCTGCCTCTTGGCGGCTTCGTTGGATAACATCATGATCGAATCTCCGCGATGTCCTTATAGGCAATCATGCCCGCCGCTTCATTCTTTATTAATCATAGCACAGCCATTTTACTTTAATCAAGTATTGCGTTTGACTGCATTGTTTCTTCATTTGCGTAAAATTTTATATATTTTATATTATGGCTACAACATATTGTGGCTTTGTCGCATATTCCCCCACGATCGAAGGCCCTGCGGTCGGAGGTGCGGCTTGACAAGGGGGGAGGCCGCCACTTATATGGTCGCCTCATCGCCTCGGAGGGCGCGTAGCTCAGCGGGAGAGCATTCGCTTCACACGCGAAGGGTCACAGGTTCAATCCCTGTCGCGCCCACCATTCCCCGGCGTGATCCATCGGCTTCGGCCCCGACTCGGGCGCAGGGGCGAACGCAGAGGCACCGTGGGAGCTTTCGGATGTTCTCGTACCCGCTGACCGCCAATTCCTGGGGCCAGGAAGAAATCGCGGCCATTCACCGCGTCATCGCCAGCGACCGTTTCACCAAGGGACCGGAGGTGGAGGCCTTCGAGGAGGCCTTCGCCCGCTACCACGGACGCAGGCACGCGGTGATGGTCAATTCCGGCTCCTCGGCCAACCTGCTGGCCATCGCCGCGATGTGCCACCACGGCGCCCGGCCGCTCAAGCGCGGCGACGAGGTGATCGTGCCCGCGATTTCGTGGAGCACCACCTTCCACCCCATGCAGCAGTACGGTCTCAAGCTCCGGTTCCTGGACGTGGAACTGGAGACCCTGAACATGGATGCGGGGCGGCTGGAGGAGGCCATGACTCCCGACACCCGCGCCGTCTGCGGGGTGAGCATCCTGGGCAATCCGGCGGCGCTGGACGCCATGCGCGCCTTCGCCGACAGCCACGGTCTCTGGTTCTTCGAGGACAACTGCGAGTCCCTCGACGCCCGCCTGGGCGGGCGTCTGACCGGGACGTTCGGCGACATCGCCACCTTCAGCTTCTTCTTCTCCCACCACATCTCGACCATGGAAGGCGGGATGCTGCTGACGGACGACGACGAGCTGTTCTTCCTCCTCCGCTCGCTGCGCGCCCACGGCTGGACCCGCGACACTCCGCCCGGCATGAATTTCTACGAGCGGAAGAGCACGGACTTCTTCGAGGCCTACCGCTTCATCCTTCCCGGATACAACGTGCGCCCGGTGGAGATGAGCGGCGCCGTCGGCCTGGAGCAACTGAAGAAGCTGCCCGCCATGACCGGGGTCCGCCGCGCCAATCTGGCCCTGTTCCAGAAGCTGTTCGCGGACGATCCCCATTTCCTCATTCAACGCGAGTGCGGGCAGAGTTCGGCGTTCAGCTTCACCCTGATCGTCCGCCCCGGAGTGGCCGGGGGACGGGAGCCGGCCCTGCGGGCGTTGCAGGAGGCCGGCATCGAGTTCCGCATCATCACCGGCGGCAATTTCCTGCGCCACGACGTCATCCGGTACTACGACCACACCATCGTCGGCGGGGCCGTTCCCAACGCCGACATGGCCCATGACCGGGGCTTCTTCGTCGGCAACCATCCCCACGACCTCACCCCGCAGATCACTCGTCTGCGCGAGGTTCTCGGCAACGTTTACTGAGAGCGATTCATGACCCATTCCATCCTCGTGACCGGCGGCGCGGGCTATCTCGGCAGCATTCTGGTTCCGGAGCTTCTCGCCCTGGGACACAAGGTCGCCGTGCTCGACAACTTCATGTTCAAGCAGAACAGCCTGGCCCACGTCTGCGCCAACCCGAATTTCAGCGTGGTCAACGGGGACGCCCGCGTCGAGGCCACCCTGCGGCCCCTGGTGAAGGCCGCCGACGTCGTCATTCCCCTCGCCGCGCTGGTGGGCGCGCCGCTGTGCGCCAAGGACCCGGTCGGAGCCACCTCCATCAACCGCGACGCCCAACTCGCCCTTCTGGGCATGTTGAGCAAGGATCAAAGGGTGCTGATGCCCATCACCAACAGCGGCTATGGAATCGGCGAGTCGGGGAAGTTCTGCACCGAGGAAACCCCCCTGCGGCCGATCTCGCTCTATGGCCAGCACAAGGTGGAAGTGGAGGCGAAGGCCCTGGATAGGGGTAACGCCATCAGCTTCCGCTTGGCGACCGTCTTCGGCATGGCGCCGCGGATGCGCATCGACCTTCTGGTCAACGATTTCGTCTACCGGGCCGTCTATGACCGGGCGCTGGTGATGTTCGAAAGCCACTTCAAGCGCAACTACATCCACATCCGCGACGTCGCCAAGGTCTTCATCCACGGCATCGACAGGTTCGAGACCATGAAGGGGCGTCCGTACAACGTCGGGCTCTCCGACGCCAACCTGTCGAAGGCGGAGCTGTGCGAGAAGATCCGCCAGCACCTGCCCAGCTTCGTCGCGGTCGAGGCCCCCATCGGCGAGGACCCGGACAAGCGCGACTATATCGTCTCCAACGAACGCATCGAGTCCACCGGCTGGAAACCCGGCCATTCCCTCGACGACGGCATCCGGGAACTGATCAAGGGCTATACGATGATCCGCAACGCCCTCTACGGTAACGTGTGACGGCGGCATGATCATCAGCAAGACGCCGTTCCGCGTTTCCTTCTTCGGGGGCGGGACCGACTACCCGGCTTGGTTCCGCGAGAACGGGGGCTCGGTCCTGGCCGCGTCGATCGACAAGTATTGCTACATCAGCCTCCGTCATCTGCCCCCGTTCTTCGACCACAAGCACCGGATCGTCTATTCGTCCATCGAACTGGTCAACGACCCGTCGGAGGTCAAGCATCCGGTGGTGCGGGCGCTGCTGTCGCAGATGGATTCCACCCTCGGATACGAAATTCATCATGCGGGCGATCTGCCGGCGCGTTCGGGACTGGGATCGAGTTCCGCGTTCACGGTCGGGCTTCTCCACGCGCTCCAGGCCCAGGAAGGCCGGATGATGTCGGTGCAGAAGCTGGCCGGGGAGGCGATCCGCATCGAGCAGGAGGTGCTGCGCGAGAACGTGGGCTGCCAGGACCAGATCAGCGTCGCCCACGGAGGATTCAACCGGATCGACTTTCACCGGGACGGCTCGTTCGCGGTGCGTCCCGTGATCCTGCCCGCGCGGCGGCGGCAGGAACTGGAACAGTCCACCATGCTGTTCTTCACCGGCTTTTCCCGTTTCGCGTCCGTGGTCGCGAAGAAGCAGATCGACAACTTCCCCAACCGCCGGACCGAATTGACCGCCATGGGGCAGATGGTGGACGAGGCGCTGTCCATCCTGCAAAGCCCGACGGCTTCCATCGATGAATTCGGACGGCTGCTGCACGAGTCCTGGAAATTGAAGCGCGGTCTGGCGGCGGAGGTCTCCTCCCCCGAGATCGACGCCATCTACGAAGCCGGAATGGCGGCCGGCGCCAGCGGCGGCAAGCTTCTGGGGGCGGGCGGCGGGGGGTTCGTGATGTTCATCGTCCGCCCGGACCTGCGGGACGCCGTGCGCGCGCGGCTCAAGAACCTGATCCATGTCGGCATCGGCTTCGAGACCGGGGGCAGCCGGATCGTGGTTTACGAGCCCCCGGGCCTTGAAGACTACGAGGACCGGCCCCTCTCCCCGATATCAACCGCGTGAATCGCGTGCCCCTCCCCTGGTTGGAGTTCCGG
This sequence comes from Alphaproteobacteria bacterium, assembly GCA_015228695.1. Classification (GTDB taxonomy): domain Bacteria; phylum Pseudomonadota; class Alphaproteobacteria; order Rhodospirillales; family Rhodospirillaceae; genus JADGDA01. The sequence goes on along the minus strand of JADGDA010000033.1, from coordinate 10,798 downwards.
AGCGGCTTGACGATCAATACAAGAAAGATCATTCTTCCCGCTGCATGAATTTCAAGGAGAGAACCATGGACAGCACTCTCGGATCGGCCGACACGTCGATTGGCGCTGCCTCCGCCTCCGCCCTCGTGCGGGCCGCCCTTCTTCTCGATCAGGCGAAGACGAGCCGTTCCAGCAAGGATTCCCTCGCCGTCACGACCGACGACAATGTCCAGATCTGGGACAGCAAGCAGGCGATGGCCGTCGCGCTGGACAACAACCTTCAGCTCTGGGTCGCCGTCCGCACCATCGCGGAGCAGGCCGACGTCGATCTGCCGAAGGAGGCCAAGGCCAACCTAACCCGCCTTTGCAACTATATCGCCGAGACGACCTTCAAGTACGGGATCGACATTCCCGACGAACTCGTCGACACGATGACCAAGATCAATCTGCGTCTGGCGGAAGGCTATCTCGAAGGAATCAACGGCTCCTGAGTTCCATCGGGGCGTCCGGAGGGGTGTTGCGGACGCCCGATTTTCTTCCCGACGGGGGCGGCGGAGCCGGAGACGGGTTCCGCGAACTGGTTCGCTCGCTGAGATTGGTTGCGTTCGACTTCGACGGCGTCTTTACCGACAATGCGGTCTATGTCCAGGAAGACGGGCGGGAGTTGGTCCGTTGCAGCCGGGGGGACGGGCTGGGCATCGGGCTCCTCAAGGGACTGGGCCTGGGCTTGGTGATCGTGTCCACGGAAACCAATCCGGTGGTTTCGGCCCGCGCGCGCAAGCTCGCCCTTGAATGCGTCCAGGGATGCTCCGACAAGCTGGCGGCGCTGGACCAACTCCTGGAGCGGAAAGGGGTGGAGCGGGGGCAGACGGCGTTTCTCGGCAACGATATCAACGATCTCGCCTGCCTGCGGGCGGTCGGGCTCCCGGTGGCGGTGGCCGACAGCCATCCCGATATCCTGCCCCATGTCCGTTACCGCACCCGCGCTCCCGGAGGCCATGGCGCCGTCCGGGAATTCTGTGACAGTCTCCACCGCGTGTTGACGTCCTGACGTCCCCATGCCGATGACGTATGCTTTCACCCTTTTCCAACCTTTTCAGCGCCCCTTCCTTTCATGTTTTCCAACCTGACGGATCGCCTCCACTGGCTTTATCGCCGGTTCCGCGTCGGCGCCAGCTTCCATCGGAACGACGCTCTGGGGGCTCTTCACCGGGCCTGGGGATACGTTCACGCCACATTCCTGATCGGCGACTACTATGAATTCGGGGTCTATCGAGGCACCAGCCTGCTCAACAGTTGGCTGTCTTGCGGCCATTTTAGGCGAAATCTCGAAGCTGGAATGGGCCTTCGGTTCCGAAGGGAAGGAAACGTGGGGGCCTTTCTTGACCGTCACCCGGTCTTTCATGCCTTTGATACGTTTTCGGGAATGCCCGACAACGACGAAGGCGAAGCCAACCTGGTTCGGGGAAGCTATTTCGGTGGCAAGGAGGATCTCGTCGCGCGCGCGGCCTTGGTGGGCCTGCGTCCCCCCGATCTCCGCGTGGTGGAGGGTCTGTTCAGGGACTCCGCGAAAACCCTCTCTGGTCCGGCGGCCGTTGTTCATATCGATTGCGACCTCCACGCCTCGGCCCGTGACGCCCTTGACGTGATAGAACCTTGTCTGCGCCAGGGAACTGTGGTCTTGTTTGACGACTTCAACTTGTTCAGAGCCGACGACCTTAAGGGCGAGCGACGTGCCCTGAAAGAGTTTCAGGAGAGAACCGGGGTCGTGTTCGAACCCTGGTTCGCTTATGGCCCCGCCGCCCAGTCCTTCCTGGTCCACACGGACCGGTCATGACGGGGTGCGGGAGCTGGAGGCGGCAGTTTGTCGGGGCATCATTCGGGGTGGATGGCATGCAGAAAATTCTACGTATCCTGATGGGGAGCATCGTCCTGATCTGGCTCGTGGATGGGGCCCTGGCCCAGCAGCAGCCCCAGAGGAACCAGCAGGGCCAGCAGCAGAGCGCGATCCCTCCCGCCTTGCGCGCGGCCATCCTGTCCGGGAATTCGGCCCAGATCCAACAGGCCATCAACACCCTTTCCGGGGGTGATCCGGGGCGGGCGGCGGCTTTGGCCCTTCAGGTCGTCAATGAGGCCGAAAAGATGGTTGCAACCAACCCATCCGGGGCGGCCAGCGTGGCAGGCGCGGCCATTGCCGCCGTCTCCGGTAACAACGTGATCAATTCGGCTCCCCAAGCCGCCTTGAGCGTGGCCACGATCGCGAGCCGCATCGTCGCCAATCCCTCCGTCTCGGCCGCGGCCCCGGCCATGGTGGCGACGGTCAGCATGGCCACCGTTCAGGTGGCGACCTCGCCCCAGGTCTACGCGGTCTCGCCCACTGCGGCGCTCAGCGTCATGTCCTCTTCCTACACCACGGCATCGCTGCCCGGCGTCGCGGCGGCGAGTCCCGGCGCCCTCTCCAATATCACCCAAAACTTGGTGACCGCGTCCAACAACTCCGCCATCAACGCCGCGTTCGTCGAGACGCCGGCGGTTATTACCGCCATCATCACGAAGCAGCCGCACGCCGTCATCGACAACGTGCGTGAGACCATCCGCCAGCCGGAAACCGCATCGCCGACCTGAGAGCCCGAAAATGCATCGGACAATGGTCCGCGCCGTGAACACAAGAGCGTGACGGGCCTTCCGGGGGAAACCGGCGATCGCTCCGCCCCGCTCCGGATGATCGCTCTGCGTTTTCTCGGTCCGGCGGGCACGCAGGCCCTGGCGCAGGGGCTTGCGCTGGCGTCGCAGTTGGTCATGATCCGGGCGCTGGAGGCTCCGGCCTTTGGAAGCATCGGGCTGGCTCTCGTTGCGGTGAACACCGTGTGTTTCCTCGGCGAACTGGGCTACGGGTCCTATTTTCTGCGCGAGGCCGCGCGCAACGAGAACTGGATCGATCCGTGGAGACACGCCTTGGGTCTCCGGCTGATCGTGCTGATCCCTTCCTCCTGCGCCGCTTTTCTGGCCCTGCACTGGAGTGCGCCCGAGCCCTCGGCCGCGGCAATCGTTCTGGCCACGGCGGCGCCCGGCATCCTGGGATCGGCGATGAGCCCGGCTCCGCTGCTGTTCGGTCAGGGACGGCGGGGGGCGGCCTGCGCCGGGATTCTGGCGCGGGCGGGTCTTCAAGCGATCCTTATCGTCTCCGCCGCCTGGGTGCAACCCGAACGGATGGCCCTTTGGGCGGGGGTGGCGTTCTCTTCGGGGGTCTTGCTCCAGGTCCTTTCCGGGCGCGTTTGCGGCCTCTCCTGGGACGTCATGCGGCCCATCTTCGCCTTCCGCCCCCCTGAGGCCACGGCCCTGCGGCTGTGGACTCTTTCCCTGGTGGGAACCCTGAACGACCGGGTGCTGCCCTTCGTGCTCGGCGCCGCCCACCCGGACATCCTGGCGCCGGCCCTGATCCTGGTCCAGGTGCTCCAGGCCATGGCGGGGGTCGGCAGTCAGGTTGACCGGGTGCTGGTTCCGACCCTGTCCACCCCCCAAGCGGAGATACGAGGCCCGGACGGCGGAGAACTGCTCCGGCGGGCGATCGTTCTCGTGTCGGCCTTCGGCTTGGTGTTCGCCGCTGGATTGGCGACGCTGGCCTGGGCGCTGCTTCCGGGAACGCAATTGTCCGTGGCGATTCTGGTGGGGGAATGGGCGGCGGTTCTTTTGGGGGGATTTGCCTTCGCCCTGGCCTATTCCAAAGGCGCGGAGCGGCCGGTGGCGGCGTTCATGGTCCGAGTCCTTCCCCTTTCGATCCTGCTTCAGGTGGCGGCGGCCGATGCCGTTCCCCTGGAGGCTCTTCTCCTGTTACGTCTCTTGGTGGCGGCGGCGGTAGGTTGGATCGCCATCGACCGCGCGAGGGCGGCCTGCATGGTGCGGCCGTGAACATTCCCCGCACGATTGCGGGTTCGGCGGCGCTGGCGGTCTGCGGCGTCGCCGCCTACGGCCTGCGCCACCTGTCCCTTGACGTCCCTCCCCCCTACTGGGGCGGCATTCTGGCGGCCGTGACGGTCCATGCCGCGATCGACGGGCTGCTGCCCCGTCCTCTGGTGCGGAGCGCGGCGCGCCGGCTCTGGCGGCCGACGGCAAGCCTTGCCCTGGTCGCCGTCGTCTTGGTGGTGATGGGATATTTCCTCAAGATATCGGACACATATTCCCGCCTGTGGTCGGTCTACTGGCTGGGGTCGGCCTGGCTGTGCCTGTCGCTCCTGGAGACCCTGATTCCCGCCGGACCACGTCACAAGCGGCTGATCCTGGTTGGGGATGCCGCCACCACCGGGGCGTTCGGGCAGCAACTCAAGGACGACGGGCAGGCCGTCTTTTCGACCATGACCATGGCGGAACTGCTCGACTGGCTTGCGTCCCGCGACGACATCCCGTCTCACGCCGACGAGATCGTTCTGGTGGGGGCCATTCCCACCGAGGCCGAGCGCTCGGCCCTCATCCTGGCCCTGCACGGCCGATCGATTGGCCTGCGCTATTGCGTCGATCTCGGCCCGGTCCTTCATACCGGCGGCGACGGCTGTGTCGCCGGCCGCCCAACGGTGCCCTTGCTTCCGTCCATGAGTTGGTCGGACAATGCGGTCAAGCGGCTTGAGGATCTGATCCTTGGCGGCGTCCTTCTGGTTCTTCTGCTTCCCGTGCTGGCCGTCATCGCCCTGCTGATCCGGCGGGAAGGGCCGGGGCCCGTCCTGTTTCGCCAGCGCCGGCTCGGCATGGGGGGAAAGGCGTTTACCATCTATAAATTCAGAACCATGACCCCATCGGCCGGAGCCGAGGCCGAAGCCCCCCAGGTCAAGGCCAACGACCGGCGCGTCACCCGCATCGGGGCGGTGCTGCGGCGCTATGGCCTGGACGAACTGCCGCAGATTTTCAACGTCATGCGGGGCGACATGTCACTGGTCGGCCCCCGCCCGCACGCCTTCCCCCATGACGTGAAATGGTCTGAAACGGTGAGAGGGTACACCCGCAGGCTCCAGGTGCGCCCCGGCATCACCGGACTTGCCCAGATCAGGGGCTATCACGGCCTCGTCGAAAAGCAGGAGGAGATCGAGGCGAGGGTCTCGCTCGACCTGGATTACATCCGGTCATGGTCGCTCTGGCTGGACCTCGAAATTCTGGCCCTGACCATCCCGACCCTGATCCGTCGCTCTCAGGACAGACTCTCAGCGGGACGGCCATGACTGGCTGTAACCGATCCCGAGGAGATACGAGAAGATGGCCGCCAGGGCCGGCATCTGGATCGTGAAGTCGACAACGCCCTGTAATCCGAACAAGGCGGCCGCCGCCATCGCCAGGGCACAATAAATATGATCCTGCCGCCGGCGGACAAGGCCGGCGGCACACTGCCCGACGGCAATGGCCGGAGCGGCGAGCAGGCACATCCCCGCAGGCCATCCCAGATCCATGACCACCTCCAGCCAGACGTTGTGTGCGTAGTCATAGATCACGTCGCGCGGCAGGGTTGGGTCCCGGTAAGGCTTGAAGGCGTGCTCGAAGGCCCCCAGACCATGGCCCATCCACGGTGCGTCGCCAATGGCCACAAGCGTCAGACGGTAGAGATTTGGACGGTCCCCGATGAAATCGCCCTCTCCCGCCATCCTGGCCAGGGTGGCTTCCCCGGTTACCGCGATGGCGATCCCTCCGAAAAGGACAAGGCCAAAGACAAACAGCGCCGCGCTCCGCCACCGGATCAACCCCGCCACCGTGACGCAGAGAAGCAACACCAGCACCGCCGCCACCGTCGCGAACAAGGCCCCGCGCGAGTGGCTGGCAAGCACCGCAAGAAAGGCCACGGATACCGCCGTCATCCAGGGAATAAGACGGGAGAACAGGCGTTCAAGCCTGTCGCTGGTCCGGGTCGGCCGGGTCGGCATCGAGATGATCAGGCTGGCCAAGCAGGCAAGAACGCCGAGACCGGCAAAACCGCCGAAGGCTCCCCGTCCGACAAAGGTGCCGGTGGCATCCCCGATATAGGCCCACTTGGGAAGCCAGAGCAGCCGCTCCACCCCGAGATAGTGCATGGCGAGCGCGTGGGAGCAATAGGCCAAGCAGGCCAGGGCGACGATCCGCAGTCCGCTCTCGGCCCGTTGTCTTTTGCGTCCGAGCTGGGCCGCCAGGAAGAAGATCAAGCCGTAGCCGAGCAAGCGCATGAGGGCGGTGCGGGACACGAACGGGTTGGCCGAGATGGTGGCATCGAGAGGATGGCCCAAGGCATCCGCCGCGTCCTTCCAGATCGGATGTCCCCAGGCCGGAGAAGCCAACGGCACCGTCTGGACCGCTCCCCAGGCCAGAGCCGCCCCGAAGGGAAGCAGTACGGGCCAAAGGCGGGTCGGGCCAAGTCCGGGCCTGGACCGCCCGGTCCAGACCAGCATGGTCCAGGCCAAACCAATGACGGCGACCAGAAGGCAGAGGAGACTCCAGGACCACGGACGGTTCGATCCCAAGGGCATGGGGGCCAGGACGACCACCACGCTCAGGAGCATGAACACGCGGTCATTGGCTGTGGCTTGGTTCATCATGGGCGCCCGCGAATCCCGTTCAGGAGGTGGAACGCGATTCGCCGCGCGGCGGTGCCGTCCCCGAAGCTGGCCGACCCTCTCCCGTCTCCTCCCCGCAAGGCCAGGGCATGCCTTGCGGCCTCGACGATCGCGTCGGGATCGGTTCCCACCAGGGAGCCGAATCCGTCGGACAGAACCTCCGGCCGTTCCGTCCGCTCCCTCATGATGAGGACAGGCTTGCCAAGATAAGCCGCTTCCTCCTGGATACCGCCGGAATCGGTCAAAATCGCCGTGGCCCGGCGCATCAGCGCGACGAAGGGGAGATAGCTCATCGGAGAAACGAGGACGAGATCGGGATGATGGTCCCGCAGCCGTGCGATCGTATCGCCCATGGCGGGATTGAGATGATAGGGCAGGACCACCGGGCAACCGAGTTCATCCACGATCCGGATCAAGGCGGCCTCGACGTTCTTCAGGCTCTCGGGGTTCAGATTCTCCCGCCGGTGAAGGGTGACGAGCAGCATGGGACGGCGTTCATCCAGGCGGGCCAGGAGGCCCGATGCGGAATAATCCGCTTTCGGCGCGGCATCAAGCCGACGGCAAGCCATGACCAGGGCGTCAATCACCGTGTTGCCGCAGACATGGACGGCATGACCGGGAACGCCCTCGGCGATAAGGTTGGCGCGGGCCCCCTCCGTCGGGGCGAAATGGATGGAAGCCAACTGGCCGATGAGGCGCCGGTTCATCTCCTCGGGCCAGGGGCGGGACAGATCCCCGGTCCTCAGGCCCGCTTCCACATGGGCGACCGGCAAACGATGCTGAAACCCGGCCAACGCGGTCGCCATGGCGGTGGTCGTATCCCCCTGAACCACGACCCAGTCCGGCCGCTCGGCGGCGAAGACCTCCCCCATTCCGGCCAGCAGGCGCGCGCTGACCTGATTGATCGACTGGTTGTCGGACATGATGTCCAGGTTGTGGTGGGCCTCGATGCCGAAATCGGCAAGCCCCTGCTCCAACAGTTCCCTGTGCTGCCCGGTCAGACATATCTTGACGGCAACACCAGGGATACCGGCCAGTTCCTGAACCAGGGGCGCAAGCTTGATCGCTTCCGGCCGGGTTCCAATCACCACGAGAATGCGCACGCTTTCTCCGCCGAAGGAAGGGTCGCCCACTCTGCTATGAATGGCTTTGCCGGTAAAGCCGAACGTGTAATTCTGCGCCGGCCGTCATGGGAGGACCGTTCTTGCAGCAAAAGGACCCTGGGACATGTGCGGAATCCTGGCTCTGATAAGCCGAAGCCGGCCGGTGGAGCCGCTGCGCGTCCAGGCGGCCTTGGCGCGGATGGCCCATCGCGGCCCCGACGGTACCGGGTGGATATCGCGCTGGGATGGACGTTTGGCCCTCGGCCATCTCCGATTGGCCATATTCGACACCGGCCCCGACGGGGCTCAGCCGATGATCCATCCGGCGACCGGCGACGCCATCGTCTTCAATGGCTCCATATATAACTTCAGGGAATTGAGGGCGGAGTTGGAGGACGCCGGTCATGTCTTCCTTACCCGCACCGATACCGAGGTCGTTCTTGCCGCATGGCGGCACTGGGGAGCCGGGGCGTTCGAACGGCTGAACGGCACCTGGGCCCTGGCCCTGCATGACGTGGCCAGCGACAGCCTCGTCATCAGCCGCGACCGACTGGGGGTGAAGCCGCTTTACCTGCTCGACAACCCGGACGGCATGACGTTCGCCAGCGAAGCGAGGGCGGTGCTCCGCGCCGCAGGGCACCGGGCCAGGATCAACGAGCGGGCCGCATTCGACTTCCTGACCCTTGGCCTGTCCGACCATCGCGGACAAACCATGTTGGACGGCGTCGTCGAAGTGCCGCCGGGGGCGTTGTGGCGGTTGGCGCGCGGAGGAGCCGTCGCGCGGGGAGCATTTCATGCGTGGCCATCCGTGGATGAGTCGCTGACCGGGGACGATGTGGCGGGCGTCCTGCCCGATCTGTTGCTCGATGCGACCGCGCTCAGGCTCCGCTCCGATGTTCCCGTGGCCGCCCAACTGTCCGGAGGGATGGACTCCGGCACCGTTGCCTGGGCGATCGGACGGCGGCATCGGTCCATCACCGCGCCCTTCGTGGGCTTCTTCACCTATGGCTATCACGCCGGATCGGCCGGAGAACTGGACGAAACCGCCGATGCGGCCGAGACTCACCGATTCGTGGCCGAGGATACGCCCCTGACATTCCTCAGGGTCGATCCCACCCCTTCCCGCCCGGATCTTGAAACCTTCATCGACGCTCAGGAACTGCCGGTCAACACGCCCAGCCCCATCGCCGGCATGCGTCTTTACGCGGCCATGCGCGCGGCCGGCGCCAAGGTCGTCCTGACCGGCGACGGCGGGGATGAGATGTTCGGCGGCTATACCAGACGGTATGTGCCGGTCGCCATCCGCGACGCGCTGTCGGCACGGCACTTCGGACGGGCGGTCGGATTGGCCCGCCTGCCGGACGCATCCATGGGCGACGTGATCGCCAGGATGGCCTGGGAAATGCCGTCCCCCGTATTGAGGGCGGTTTTTCGCCGCCGGCTCCATGTTGGCGTGATGCGGGGCGATTTCTGGGATGACGGACGGGACCGGCTTGATGATCTGATCGATATTCAGCGCACCCGGCTGGGAGAGATCGGGGCGCTCGACGTGACCAGAACGATCCTGCCCCAGATCCTCCGCTTCGCCGACAGGAACTCCATGCACAGCGGCGTGGAATCCCGATCGCCCTTTCTCGATCACAGGATCGCGGACTTGGCCATGCGGCTTCCCATGGCCGCCAAAGTTGGGCGAGAGGGGGGGAAACTGCCCCTGCGTCGGGCGATGGCGTCGCGACTGCCTCCACGGGTGATACGCGGAGCCAAGTGCCGGGGACTGGGTCACGCCGAACAGTGCCAGATCGGAGCCCTGTCGTTTTCCCACCTGTTCCGCCATCCGCCGGAAAGCACCCGCCCTTTCGTCGATGCGGCCAAACTGGAAGACGCCATTCGGCGTCACCCCAAGGACATGCGCTTGTGGTGGCCTCTGTGCCTGCTGATGTGGGCCGATCGCATGGAGAGCCACTGGACGTGATTCCCTATTCTCGATTCGTCGCGGACATGGACCGCCGCCATGGCCCCGAGGCGGTATGGCTGCGCCATGAGTTGTTCTTCCAACAGGCCCGCCCCGGTCCTCTGGGGCGGTATTGGCGTGCGGCGGGCGGACTGTTCAGGGACGCGGCGTGGCTGGTCAGGCCCGTCGACAGCCCGGCTTCGCGGCGGCACCGCCTGGGGGTGCTGGTGACCACCTTGCATGGCTCCAGCGGCTGGGGAGCCCTTGCCCATGCCGTCGCGTCGGTCCGCGAGGCGGGCCTTTTCCCCCTGATCCTGGCCCATCCCCGCCTTGAAAGGGCCTCCCTTCCCACGGACATCCCCGTCATGTTCCTTGGCGGTCTGAATCCGGCCACCGCCATGGGCGAGGCCCTTCGCCGCGGACTGTCCCCGTTCGCGGCGGCCCGCAGCCGCCGGGCCTTGTGGAATAGGGCGGTGGAACGGGCCCTTGGCGGTCGATCGGGCATCTTGATCGTGCACAACGACTTCGACATGATGAGCGTGTCGTGCCTGGAATCGGGTTGGCCCAGCGTCTGCCTACAGCACGGCGTCCCGACCGACGAGTTTTTCCCCGTGCGTGCCGATTACCAAGTGGTTTGGGGCGAGTCCTCGGTTCATGCCTATCTCGGCAAGAGGGTGCCCGGCCATCGGCTGGTGGTTGATTCCCTTGGGCGTGGCGCCCGGTATGGCGGTCCGCCGACGGAGCCGCCCCTGGGCCTGTCGCTGGTTTCGCAGGGCCATGCCGCCATTTTTGGCGACGCATTGCCGGAACTCCTGCATTCTTTCGCGGAAGGCCTCTGCCGCGAGTGGCCCGAGACGACCATTCTTCTGCATCCGGGAGAGGTCGGACGGCACGTCTATGGCGGCGGGCTGACGCCCCATTTGCGTCGGCCGCCCCATGCGGTCCTGCGTCCGGGGCACAATCCCCCAGCCCTGGTTCTCGGGTACTGTTCGACCGCCATGATCGATGCGGCCCTGGCCGGACATTGGGTGGCCGCCATCCTTGGGCCGCTTGGAGGAAACGAGCAGGCGCTCGACGTGGCCAGACCTCCCCTTCGGGTGGCCACCCCATCGGAGGCGGCCGGCCTTTATCACCGCCTCCACGATGATTCCGGCTTTCGTGAGGACGCGGCCCGGCTCACGGACGACTGGATACGCCAGACC
>JADGDA010000339.1 GCA_015228695.1 Alphaproteobacteria bacterium | reverse complement strand
CGGCGAAGAGGTCGTCCAGCATGATCCCGAGGCCCCCCTTCAACGAACGGTCGGCCCAGCCCGCCGGCCAGGGTTTCAGGATGTCCGCCGCCCGGAACAGGGCGAATCCGACCGCGTAGGCCAAGGGGTCGAGGGGAGCCCCGATCAGCGCCAGCCATTGTCCCGCGACCTCGTCGATCACCACCCACGAGGGATCGGCGACGCCCACGCGGCGGACATGAACCGCCGATGCCCCCCAACCGATCAGAAACACGGCCAGAACCGCTCCGGCCAACAGGACGGACCCGCCTGTCCCGGCCAGAATCCAGGCGAAGGGAAGGGCCGCCAGGGAGCCCCAGGTTCCCGGCGCGAAGGGCAGACGGCCGACCCCGAACCAGGTAACGGCGGCGGCGGCGAAAAAATCCTCCAAGCCCCTCCGAGTCCCGCGAGAAAAAGCCATGAAACGTGGGAAACTCCCCATTGCCCGGACATTCCGGGTCCGGGAAACCGTCCCGGACCCGACGGGGGGATGGTAGCCCGGCCCGGCGGTTATCCCAAGAGTCTTCGGGGGTGACGGGATGTCCAGGCTTTTTTTGGAATTCGAGTCGGCAGAAGGTCCTTGAAAGGGTGGGGGGCAATCGATACGGTTGAGAGTGCCGGTTGCGTCGTTGCGGGGGATTGATGTCGCGGTTCGACCCGATCAATAGAGACCAATCGAGGCTCGACGCCTTCATCGGGCGTTTTTTTCCGGACCGCGAGATCGTCGTCCGCAGTGGTGGCTCCGTGCGATTCTTCAGGCTTTCATCCGGACGGCAGGTCGGGATGGCCGGGGTGGTGGCCCTGGTGTGCCTCTGGGCCCTGTCCTCGTCCGGCATGTATTTCCTTCGCGGAGCCGAGGTTCGCGGCAAGGATGCCGAGATCGCGGGCGCCGCGGCCGCCTACGAGGCCTTGCTCGAACAGGTGGGGACCCACAGGAACGAGATCGTTTCGATTTCCACGGACCTGGAGCGGAACAGGGCCCAGTTGGCCGATGTGAGCGAGGATTCCCTGTTCCCCGAGGAACAGATCCAGCAGATGGAAGCCGGTGTCGAGTCGGGTGAATTGCTGGAACGGGGGGCCGCCGCGCGCGAGGAACTGGTGTCCCGTCTGCGGAGGATCGCGGACAAGATCAAGGGCGCTCCCCTTGCGGCCTCTCCGCTGCGGGACAAGGGGGACGAGCCGAGGGAACGCGACGTGGCCTCGGTCGAGCGCGAAAGGTTGATGCGTGAGCAGGTCGACCTGCGCGGCCGCCTCTATGGGCATCTGGAAGGGCTGGCCCGCAGCGTCGCCAGCTTGGCCCTGGAACGCGACTCCCTCGTTTCCCTTGGCGATCCGGTCGAGGTCGATCGCCGGAAACTGCTTCTTCAGCGGAATCTGGCGGCGCGGGAGAGGGATGAACTCGACGCGCGGGTTGGGGAGTTGAAGGCTCAGGTCGCCGACATGCGCGACATCCACTCCGAAATCGTGCAGCGGTTCAGCGAACTGGCGAACGCCAGTATCGGCGACGTCGAAAAGGCCTTGGGCGCGGTCGGCTACGACTTCAAGCGTCTGGTCAAGGGCAAGGAGGACCGTTCGGGGCAGGGCGGGCCGTTCATTCCCGCCGCCGTTCCCGGAACGGGGGATTTGGGCACCCGCGCGACCCTGGCTTCGCTCGACGTGAAGATGGGCCGCCTGGAAAACCTGCAACAGGTCGTGCGCTCGGTCCCGCTGCGCGCCCCCCTCGAAGCCTTCCGCGTCTCCAGTTCCTTCGGCAGCAGGGAAGACCCCCTCAACGGCGATCTGGCCCGGCACGAGGGGCTGGACATGGCGGCCCCCGTGGGGACGCCCGTTCTCGCTCCCGCCGACGGCGTCGTCGTGTACGTGGGCTGGAAGTCCCGGTACGGCCGCACGATCATCGTCGATCACGGGCTGGGATTTAGGACTCTTTACGGCCATTTGAATAGAATTCTGGTCACGAGAGGCCAGAAAGTGAGTGCCGGCGCGGAGATTGGTCAGGTCGGCAGCACGGGGCGGAGCACAGGACCGCACCTCCATTACGAGGTCCGGATCGATGGCGCCCCCCGTGACCCCTATCGGTTCATCAGGGCGGGCAGGCATGTTCTCAAAGGTTAGAAACAACCGCGACGCTTCGAAGCCGATCGTCAGCGCGGTGTCGCCGTCGATCATCAGCACGGACATGCGCATCACGGGCAATATCGTCACGGAGGGCGAGGTTCAGGTCGACGGCAAGGTCGAAGGCGACGTCAAGTGCAAGGTGCTGGTCATCGGCCCTCCCGGTTCGATCACGGGCGAGGTGGACGCCGAGGTTGCCCGCGTGCATGGCGTCATGTCCGGGCAGTTGCGGGCCAAGTCGGTCTTCCTCGCCAATACCGCCCGCATGATCGGTGACGTGACCCATGAGAGTCTGGCCATCGAGCCGGGAGCCGTCATGGACGGTCATTGCCGCCATGTCGAACGCCTTGAGAGAGTCGCGAAGGAGGAAGCGGGCGAAAGCCTGATGCTGGTCGATTCGTCCCAGCCCGACGCGCCTCCGGCCGAGGGCGGAAAACGTTCCGGACGGGGCAGGAAGAACGTGGAGATGGACGCGGACATCGACCAGGGTCTCCTCGGCGGGGCCGCCCCCGTTCCCGGCTGATCTTCTCCCCCCCCGATCCGCCTGATAAGAAAAGGCTCTATTCGCAGAACGTATTGACAC
>JADGDA010000338.1 GCA_015228695.1 Alphaproteobacteria bacterium | reverse complement strand
GCTGGCGCCCCAACATGATCCTGGACGACGGCGGCGATCTGACCGCCGTCATGCACGAGCGCTATCCCGATCTGCTGAAGGATGTGCGCGGCATTTCCGAGGAGACCACGACCGGCGTCCACCGCCTGTACGAAATGGCGAAGAAGGGCGCGCTCAAGGTTCCCGCGTTCAACGTCAACGACAGCGTCACCAAGTCCAAATTCGACAATCTTTACGGCTGCCGCGAAAGTCTGGTGGACGGGATCAAGCGCGCCACCGACGTCATGATGGCGGGAAAGGTCGCGGTGGTCTGCGGCTACGGCGACGTGGGCAAGGGTTCGGCCGCGTCGCTGCGCAGCCAGGGCGCCCGGGTGATGGTCACCGAGATCGACCCCATCTGCGCCCTTCAGGCGGCCATGGAAGGCTATCAGGTGGTGACCATGGACGAGGCGGCGGGTCTCGGCGACATCTTCGTCACCTGCACGGGAAACATCCACGTCATCACCCTCGACCACATGCGGAAGATGAAGGACCGGGCCATTGTCTGCAACATCGGCCACTTCGATTCCGAAATCGAGATCGCGGCCCTGCGGAATCTGAAATGGCACAACGTCAAGCCGCAGGTGGACGAGGTCGAGTTCCCCGACGGCAAGCGCCTGATCGTCCTCGCCGAGGGCCGGCTCGTCAATCTGGGATGCGCCACCGGTCACCCCAGCTTCGTCATGAGCGCCTCGTTCACCAATCAGGTTCTCGCCCAGATGGAGCTGTGGGCCAACGCCTCCAAATACCAGAACCAGGTGTACGTGCTGCCCAAGAACCTGGATGAAAAGGTCGCCCGTCTGCACCTGGACAAGCTGGGAGTTCACCTGACCCGGATGACCCGCGAACAGGCCGATTACATCGGCGTGTCGATGGATGGGCCGTACAAGCCCGACCCGTACCGGTACTGACCACGGAACACGGGATGGGGGGGCTCGCGATCCCGTTGCTGGCGGCGGCTCCGATCCGGGTGGCCGGAGCCGCCGCCCTTGGGCCCGCCTCGGGCTCCTCCGTCTCCGTATTGGCGGAAATCCATGCGAGCTGGCTGATCGTGGCCGGCGCCCTGGTGGCGCTGGGACTGTTCGTGCCGGTGGTGCTCTGGTTCCGCCGCCGCCTCGGCGAGGAGGTTGCCGCGCGCACGGCCCTGGCCCAGGAACGGGCGCGGCTCGACGAGATTTTGAATATCGCCCCCGACGGCTTCTATTACTGGCGCTACGGCCCCGGCGGCAAGAAGCAGAGCGAGGTCTGTTCCCGGCGGCTGGCGGTGCTGCTCGGCCTCTACGAGGGGACCTCGGCCAACTTCGAGGCGGTGCTGGACAGTCTGGATTCCCCCTCCCGCGCCCTGCTCCGGGAAGCCACCGCCAAACTCCGCAACGACGGAACCGCCTTTGAGATCGATCTGACCCAGGAGGACGGCGAGCGGCATGTGCTCGCCATCGGCATCCGTTCCTCCGCCGATGACGGGACCTTGCTGGCCGACGTGGTCTGGATGCGCGACGTCACCGACAGCGCGGCCGCCGTCACCGCGTCCCGGTACGAGGCGGCGGAGACCGGGGCCGACCGGGACCGGCTGCGCTCCCTGCTCGATACCCTGCCGGTGCCGGTGTGGGTGCGCGACAACACCCTTTCGCTCACCTACTGCAACCGGGCCTACGCGGCGGCGGTGGATGCCGCCTCGCCCGAGGTGGCGATGGCCGAGGGGCGGGAACTGGCCCAGGGCGCGGCCGTCCGCCAGACGCGGGCCTTGGCCTCCCTGGCCAGGGCGGCGGCGGCGGCGCGCACCGAAATGACCCATCTGGTCATCGGCGGGGAGCGCCGTCTGATCGCGGTCACGGAAGCCCCGCTCATGAGCAGCCTCGGCCCGGATGGGGAAAGCCGCTACACTGCGGGTGTCGCCCTCGACATGACCCGGATCGAGGAGGTGGAGGACGAGCTGTCACGCCACCTCGCGGCCCAGGCCAACGTGCTGGAAATGCTGGCGACGGCGATCGCCATTTTCGGCGCGGACACCCATCTGACCTATTACAACACCGCCTTCATGCGGCTGTGGCGGCTCGACGAGGGCTGGCTGGCGGAAAGGCCCAGCTATTTCGACTTCCTGGAAATGGCCCGCGAGCAGCGGCGTCTGCCCGAGGTGGCCGACTACCCGGCCTTCAAGCGGCAGGAACTGGGGCGCTTCACCTCCCTGATCACCCCGCTGGAGGACCTTTTGCATCTTCCCGACGGGGCCACGTTGCGGCGGGTGGTCTCGCCCCATCCCCTCGGCGGGCTGCAATGCACCTACGAGGACGTCACCGACCGTCTGGCGCTCGAACGGTCCTACAACACGCTGATCGCCGTGCAGCGGGAGACCCTCGACCATCTGGTGGAGGCGGTCGCCGTGTTCGGGGCCGATGGCCGTCTGCGTCTGTTCAATCCGGCCTATGCCAAATTGTGGAACCATTCGCCGGAGGAACTGGCCGGGGAGCCCAGGCTGTCGGACCTGCTCGAAACCTACCAGCCGTTCTTTGCCGACGTCCTGGACTGGCCGGCCTTCAAGGCGGAAATGCAGGGGCTTTTGACCGACCGGACACCCCGCGACGGACGCATTTCCCGCTCTGACGGCACGATTCTGTATTATGCCAGCTTCCCCCTCCCCGACGGCGGCGAGCTTCTGACCTACGAGGACGTGTCGGGATCGGTGCAGGTGGAACGGGCGCTGA
>JADGDA010000337.1 GCA_015228695.1 Alphaproteobacteria bacterium | reverse complement strand
AGACCGGGAGCTGGGAAGTGGTGATCGGGCTCGAGGTCCACGCCCAGGTGATCTCCAAGGCCAAGCTCTTTTCCGGCGCCGCCACCGACTTCGGCGCTTTGCCCAACAGCCAGGTGTCGTTCGTCGATGCGGCCTTTCCCGGCATGCTGCCGGTGATCAACGCCTACTGCGTGGAGCAGGCGGTGCGCACCGGGCTCGGCCTCAACGCGAGGATCAACAACCGTTCGGTCTTCGCGCGGAAGAACTACTTCTACGCCGATCTTCCCGCCGGCTATCAGATCAGCCAGTACGAACTGCCCATCGTCGGGGAGGGAACGCTCATCCTCGATCTGGCCGACGGCGTCACCCGCGAGGTCGGCATCGAGCGCCTGCACCTGGAGATGGATGCGGGCAAGTCCATGCACGACCAGCACCCGACCAAGTCGTTCATCGACTTGAACCGCTCCGGGGTGGCGCTGATGGAAGTGGTCTCCAAGCCCGATATGCGTTCGCCGGAGGAGGCCGGGGCCTACCTGAAGAAACTGCGCTCCATCGTGCGTTATCTCGGGACCTGCGACGGCAACATGGACGAGGGCTCCATGCGCTGCGACTGCAACGTTTCGGTGCGCCGTCCGGGCGAGGGGTTGCGCACCCGGTGCGAGGTCAAGAACGTCAACTCGGTGCGCTTCGTCATGCAGGCCATCGAGATCGAGGCCGCCCGTCAGGTGGAGCTTTACGAGTCCGGCGGAACGGTGGTGCAGGAAACCCGGCTGTTCGATCCCAACCGGGGGGAAACCCGCTCCATGCGCAGCAAGGAGATGGCCCACGACTACCGCTATTTCCCGGACCCCGACCTTCTGCCGCTGGAATTCGACGACGCCTTCGTCGACCGCATCCGCGCCACCATGCCCGAACTTCCCGACCCGAAGAAGGTCCGCTTCATGACGGAGTACGGGCTTTCGTCCTACGACGCGAGCGTTCTGGTGGTGGACAAGGCGACCGCCGACTATTTCGAGACGGTGGCTCGGGGGCGCGATCCGAAGACCGCCGCCAACTGGGTCATCACCAACCTGTTCGGCGCCTTGAATAAGAGCGGCAAGGACATCTCCGATTGCCCGGTGAGGGCGGAGAATCTGGGGGCTCTGATCGATCTGATGACCGACAACACCATTTCGGGCCGCATCGCCAAGGATGTGTTCGAACTGATGATGGAAACCGGAAAGACCCCCGGGGTGCTGGTCGAGGAAAAAGGTCTGCGTCAGGTGACCGATACCAGCGCCATCGAACAGGCCATCGACGAGGTGATGGCGAAGAATGCCGACAAGGTGGCCCAGTACAGGGGGGGCGCCGAGAAATTGATCGGGTGGTTCGTCGGTCAGGTGATGAAGGCGACCCAGGGTAAGGCCAATCCGGCCATGTTGAACGAGCTTCTGAAGAAAAAGCTCGACCAGTGACGGCGGCGGGCGGCGATCCCCCTTGAGCCGCGCCGGCTTTAGGGGGAGAATTGGGGACCAGGGTAATGGGGGCTCGGGTCCGCCGTCGGGGGCTCGGTCGCCAGCAAGGGGGACGCGACATGAATTCCGGCCGCTCTTCCCACTTTTTGACCGGCTCGCCGCCCGAAGACGTCACGCGGGCGGTGTTCTCGCGGATGGCTCCCGATTACGAGCGCAACGCCATTCTCGAACGGGCCTCGGGCGAGAGGCTTCTGGACATGCTGGCGTTGGGGCCGATGGATTTCGTCCTCGATCTCGGTTGCGGACCGGGTCATCTGACGCGCAGCATCCGGGCCCGCACCGGCGGCAAGCTGGTGGGCGTCGATGCCTCGGCCGGAATGGTGGCCCAGGCGCGCTGGAACGCCCGTGGGCAGGACATCACCTTCCTGATCAAGGACGCCGAGCATCTGGACTTCGAGCACGGCTTCCACGTCCTGTTCTGCAACTCGGCCTTTCACTGGTTTTCCAGTCCGGAACGGGTGGTGGGCGGCTGTCTGCGGGCGCTGCGCCGGGGGGGGTGGCTCGGTCTCCAGGTTCCGGCGACGCGGCAGTGGTTCACCCTGGCGCGGGACGTGGCCGCCGCCGCCGCGATCCATCCCCGTACCCGCGAGGTCTTTTCCCGGTTCCGCAACCCCATTTTCGCGCTGGGCTCGGTGGAGGAATACGTCTCTCTTTTCAGCGGCGGCGGCTTCGACGTGCATGACGCCTGGCTGGAGCTGGAAACGACCCGCCACACCCCGAAGGAGGCCTTCGCCCTGTTCCAGGCCATGGCGGGAGCGGCCTTCTTCAACCCGAACTGTTACGGGGACGGCGCCGACGGGGCCTTTTTCGCGGATTTGGCTCAGGTGGCGGGGGACGTCATCGCCACCCAGACGGCGGACGACGGGCTGATCGACGTGACGGTGCAAAGGCTCTATCTGTTCGCGGTCAAACCGCTGACCGTGTAAAACACCACCTGCGCCAGACGGCGCGATAGAGGCGTTCGATCTGGCGGGTTTTGCGGAGGTGGTCGCACAGGGGGGAGCGGGCGAGGTGGGCGCGGAGGCCGGCGCGCAGGTCCGCCCGCGCTCCGGCGTCGGCCGCCAGACCCTTGGCGAGGGCGAGGTACGCCTCCGGGGTCCCGGCGGTCAGGTGGTCGAGCCCCAGCCCCCGGAGCATCCCCGCCGTCCAGTTCCCGGCCATGGTCCGCCCCCGCAGCGTCACCACCGGCACCCCCATGAGCAGGGCCTCGAAGGTGGTGGTCGACCCGGAAAAAGGAAACGGGTCCAAG
>JADGDA010000336.1 GCA_015228695.1 Alphaproteobacteria bacterium | reverse complement strand
GAATCTCGTACTGATTGCTCTCCAAGATGAGAAGCTGGCTCTCTCCCGCGCTCATGCCCAGCATCACCGCCATGCGCGGCGAATCCAACTGCACGTCGAGCACCGTCGGATTGCTGACGATCACGGTTCCGGCGCTCTGCCCGAGCCGCAGGATGTAGGCCTTGTTAAGGGTGACGACGATGGGATCGGCCGCGCGGGCCACCCCCTCCCAGGACACCGACGCGAAAACGGCCAGCACGACCGCAGCGATCCGACCGAAACAGTGCATGACCCGCTCCCCCTTATCCCACCTCGTCCCGCACGATAATGTGTCCGCCTCTCCTTCCGGAGGCAATGACGCCGGTCACTCCCGGAGCCACTGTTCGCCCGACCGGGACTCGTCAAGGGCCGAGGCCCGCAGATAATGGTTTTTGCCCCTTTGCTTGACCGCGTACATGGCGCGGTCCGCCGAGGCGAGAAGCGTTTCCGGAGTGTCGCCGTCGGCGGGGGACTGGGCGATGCCGATGCTGGCGCCGATGTGGGCGTCGCTGTTGTTCTCGATGGGGAACGCCGCGCTCAGGGTCTTCAGAACCAGCTCCGCCACGCGGGTGGAGGCATGGGGATCGGTGACGCCGGTCATCAGGATGGTGAACTCGTCGCCGCCCAGGCGCGCGACGGTGTCCGTCTCCCGCACGCACGCGGACAGACGGGTCGACACCTGCTGGAGCAGGCTGTCCCCGGCGGCGTGGCCCATGGTGTCGTTGACGGCCTTGAAGCCGTCGAGGTCGATGAACAGCACAGCCACGCTGTGCCCGCCGCGCCGCGCCGAGATCATCGCCATCGTCAGGCGGTCGAGGAACAGGGACCGGTTGGGCAGACCGGTCAGGGCGTCGTGGCTGGCCATGTGCCGGATCCGCTCCTCGGCGCGAATCCGCTCGGTGATGTTGTGGGCGAGCAGGACCACCAAGGGCTGGGAACCGGTCTCGTAATAGCCGAGATGAACCTCGACCGGCAGCAGGGAACCGTCCTTGCGCCGGTAGGTGCTCGTCACCACCACCGGCACGCCGGGGGTCATGGTTTTCCACAGAAGCTCGTACTCGGCGGCGTTGAACTCGGTGTCGATGTCGGGCAGATACGTCTGGGCCAGTTCCTCCCGCGTATAGCCCAGTTCCAGGCTGGCGCGGCGGTTCGAGCTGATGATCCGGCCGTCGAAGTCGTGGACCAGGATGCAGTCGCCGGCGTTTTCCACCAGGCTGCGCAGCCGCTCCTCGCCCCGGTGCAGTTCCTCCTCCACGGTATGGTGGCGGATGACACCGGCCAGGGTGTCGGCGACCACGTTGACGAAGCGCAGCTCGTGCTCGCTGCCGCCGTGGTTGGCGGAGACGTAAAGATTGATGACCCCCAACACCTCGCCGTCGCTTGAGATCGGCATGCAATAGTGGCCGTGGGGCGCCATTTCCGGGAAGGTGACGTCGTGCCGTTCGTCCACCGATTGGGCGTAGACGACGGCCCCGGTGGAGGCCGCGCGGCCGCACAGGCAGAACCCGAGGGGAATGTTGGCGCATTCGGTCAGGAGGTGGGGGTGCAGTCCCTGCTGCGCGACCATCACCAGCCGGTCGCCCTCGCGGAGGAAGATGCTGCCGCGGGACTGGAGGCCCAGATCGTGGCTGGTCAGCACCAGCTTCAAGGTCTCCTCCAGCATCTCCTTGAGCGGGATCGGGGACAGCGACAGCTTCATGATTCTGGCGATGATCTCGTGGTCGATCGCCTGACGGCGCAGGCTTTCCAGGGCCTCGGCGCGTTCGGTGATGTCCATGATGCTGACGACCGTGCCCACGACCGTGCCGTCGCGCAGGATCGGGAAGGCGCTGTACTCGGCCGGGAAGGACGTGCCGTTCCGGCGCCAGAAAATCTCGTCGGCGACCCAGATGCCGACCCCGGTCACCCGCGCCTCGCGGATGCGGCATTCGTCCACGGGATAGGGGGTGCCGTCGATCCGGGTGTGATGGGTCAGATCGTGCATGTTCCGGCCGATCAGGTCTCGGGCGTCGTCGTAGCCGAACATGTTCAGACAGGCCCGGTTGATGAAGGTGCAGTTACCCTCGGCGTCGGTCCCGTAGAAACCCTCGCCGGCGCTGTCGAGCAGGAGGGCGATTTCCTCGTTGCGCCGCGCCAGTTCGGCCTCGTGGGCGGCGGTGACGGCTTCTTGCCGCAGAACCGTCCGCATCATGTCGTCGAGGGAAGCGGCGATGTGCCGCACCTCCCCATCGCCCCGTTCCCCGAGAAGGGCTTTCATCCCGCCCTCGTCCACGGTCCTGTTGTCAGCGAAGTGGGACGCCACCTGGGCCAACGTCTCGATGTCCCCCAGGGCCCGTTTCAGCCAACGCCCGAGAATGAGCCAGGAGGAGACGAAGAACACGACGAAGAAAACCAGGGATTCGACGGCGACGAGAGCCGGCACCAGCGCGGAGGGAACCGGAAAGTCGGGCATCGACTCCGGAAGATCGTGGGACAGGTAGTGGAGGGCGGAAGACGTGGTCAGCGCCAGGAGTAGAACCACCGTCAACCGGGCATAAATCTGCCGCGACAGGGAGCCCCGATTGAAAAAGCCGTCGCGTGTCGGCGGCTCGACTCCGGCATCGGCGTCACGCATGTGCTCGCACCCCTTCTGGTTCCCGTTTCCCTTCTGGTTTGACCGAGCACTATGGCATCGTTATCCGGCGCTGTCTCTAAAAAAGGCCGGCAAGGTCCCGCCGCGCCATTGACCT
>JADGDA010000335.1 GCA_015228695.1 Alphaproteobacteria bacterium | reverse complement strand
TCGAATACGCGACATATTTGCGGCAAACCGGCCAGAAGGGCTAACGCCGGGCAGCGGAACAGCAAGAATTACATAGGGGCCATGGTCAGGCGGTTGCGCCCGGATTCCTTGGAAACATAGAGCTGCGAATCTGCCGCCTCAATCACCTGCTTAGGCGTCGTTTCCTCGCTGGGAATAAGGGATACGCCGCCGATGCTCAGTGTAACAATGTCGATGGCTTTGGAGAATGCGTGGGGAATGGCTAGGCCGCGAATGGCATCCAGGATGGCGTTGCCAACTATCTCGACACCCCTGCCGTCGGTGTTGGGCAGGATGCAGACCAGTTCCTCGCCGCCGTAGCGGGCCGCCAGATCGGGAGGGCGCTTGACGATGGACTGCACCGCCTGGGCTACTGCCCGCAAGCAGTCGTCGCCGGCCGAATGGCCGTAGTTGTCGTTGAACAGCTTGAAACAATCGATATCCATCAGCAGCAAGCCGACGCGGGTCTTGGACCGCATTGCGCGGGCCAATTCCTGGTCCAGGGATTCGTCGAACCAGCGACGGTTGGCAATGCCGGTTAGCCCATCGGTGCGGGATAAGGCAAGAACAGTAGCGTGGGCCTTTGCCAATTTACGTTCGGATTCCACAAACTGGTCCACCAACTCGGTCAGCAGGGTCTGATTGATCCGTTGATCGGCCAGTTGCGCCTGCTGCTCCAGCACCTTGGAGACCAGTGCGCCGACCGAGTGGCCGATGGTTGCTTCCAGTTTGAAGTCCACACCATTCAGGTTATACATGGCCGCTCCTCAGGCCGGAACCGAGGCGGCATCGGAAATACCGTCGATGCCGATGTCGCTCATGCTTTGAAGGCGGACAATGGCCGCCTCGATGTCTTCGACCCGATACAGGATGGAACCGTGCTGGGGAGCCATCATGGTCGCGCCGACGGACCTGATCACGTTCATGGCATGGTGGAGTTGCCGATTGCCCGGCATGACCCTGCGATGAAAATGGTGCACGCCGCTCCATGGGCAAGGTGTGCCGGTGTCCTCGCAGGGTTCATCGGGGCGCTCGGGCCACGCCGCCGTGCAAGCCAGGCACTTGCGATCAAAATCGGCGAACAGCCGCCAGTCGCTGTAGGCGCCCAAACTGCCGAACAGATCGCTGGTGAAGAGAATGCCGCTGGTCTCGTCATAGGTGATGAAGCTGCCTGCCGAATGGGCGTAGGGTGTGCGGAAGAACCGCAGGGTCCGCCCGGACCGCATGGTCAACTTCCGTTCTATCCGGTCGATGCACAGAAGCGGTGATTGGACGGAATAGTGCCGGATGAAAGGGTTGTTTTCGGCATGGGAAATGATTTTCAGATCGGCCGAGTCGATGAGGCTTTCCAGATTGGGGATCGAACCGCATAGGTCTGGATCGTAATGGTGGTAGATCAGGTGACTGATCTGCTTGGGA
Organism: Alphaproteobacteria bacterium; assembly: GCA_015228695.1. GTDB lineage: Bacteria > Pseudomonadota > Alphaproteobacteria > Rhodospirillales > Rhodospirillaceae > JADGDA01. The sequence continues at coordinate 1,317 of JADGDA010000335.1, read as the reverse complement.
GACACTCCAGTCTGGAGGACCTTGCGCATCACGGTGCTGAAATCAGGGCGCGAGCCGCCGTCGATCAGAACGGCCTCGTCACCGTCGACGACCAGATAGGGATTGCACTGCAAGCGACCTTCCTGATCGGCGAAACCAACCCAGAAGACTCCCTCCGCCAGCTTAACCGGCCGGTCATAATCGATGTTCTGGTCCAGAATGCCCATGCCGGTTTCCATCCCACATCTGGTATTGCATCACGCGGAACGCATAGCCTGAAAGGCACGGCCACCCACGCCTGGATGGTACATGTTCTTCCGAATAGACGCAAAGAGGCTATTTCGATTTCTCATTCTTGAGCGGGTGTGAGCCAGCAAAGCGAGCATTTTCAAAGGCGTTCGAGGCGGCTGTCGAGCTTGGGGAGACGCAGCGCCCGGATCAGGTCCTTGACCTCCTGCCGGGCGGCCAGGTGCGAGGGAGTCTCCTTGACGGCGAGGTCCGGGTCTTGGAGATCGAGGATGGTCAGCCCGGCGAGAAACAACTGGCGATAGATGACCCGTTCGCTCAGACCCACGGCCAGCCGGAACCCCAGCAGCTTGGACACGCCGTCCAGGCGGTCGGCGATCATCCGCTTGTTGGAATCGCCGATTTGGGTCAGGCGATTGCGCATGACCACCCAGTCGAGGCCGGACCCGTGGGTCTTCAGCCGTTCCTGCCGCTGTTCCCACACCATTTCGGCGTAGATGCCGGGGGCCCGCACCTCGCCCCGGCTGTCCAGCTCGACGATCAGATCGATGTCCATCATGCTGTCGTTGATGGGGGTGATCACCGTATCGGCGAAGGTGTGGGCGAGACGGACCAGCGGGTTTTCGCTGCCGGGGCAATCCACGACGATGAAATCCTGCCGGGCGGAAAACTCCTCCAGCGCCGCCGTCAACCGCTGCTGTTCATCGGCGGCGGCGGCGGCCGGGTCCGCGAGTTTGCTGCGGACGATGACCCGATGTTCCGACACGCCGAGTTTCCGCTTGGTTTCCGCGATCATCCGCCAGCGGTTTTCCATATAGCGGCTCAGGCTTTTCTGCCGTCCGTCGATATCGATGGTGCCGACGCGGAACCCCATGCGCAAAAGCGCGATCACCACGTGCATGGTGGTCGTGGTCTTCCCGGACCCGCCTTTTTCATTGCCCACGACGATCAGATACGCGCCCGCTCCGGCCATGCGTCACGTCCCCGTCCGGCGGATGGCGGGCGCGGGCTGCGCCTTGATAGCTTGCGCGGGCCGCGCCGTGCCGGACTCGATGACGTCGAGAATCCAGTCGTCGTCATCACCGTTCCGGC
>JADGDA010000334.1 GCA_015228695.1 Alphaproteobacteria bacterium | reverse complement strand
TTATTCAACGATCCCGCCATCATCAACGTTCCCCAGCCATTGCGTTGGTTTCTCGCTCGGCGGATTTCCAAACGCCGGGCTCCGATAGCACGGGAAATCTACGCCCATCTGGGTGGACGTTCCCCCCTGGTAGCGGAAACCCGAGCCCAGGCCGAGGCGTTGGAAACCAAGTTGGGCTTCGGGTTCCGGGTCTTCGTCGCCATGCGCTATTGGCATCCTTTAAGCGAAGAGACCGTGGACGAGGTAAAAGCCTATCGTCCCGACGGAGTGACCCTTCTTCCCCTGTATCCCCAATACTCTTCCACCACCAGTTGGTCTTCTCTCATTGCCTGGAAACATGCCGCCCGTCGGGCTGGACTGAACGTTCCGACGACGGAGATTTGCTGTTATCCCACGGAGCCGGGCTGGATCGATGCCTTGACGGATTTGACCCGTCAGGGTCTGGCGCAGGCGTCCGCTTTCGGACCATGCCGGCTTCTGTTCACGGCCCACGGGTTGCCCAAAAAGATCGTCGATCGGGGCGATCCCTATCAACGGCAGGTGGAGGCCACCGTTGCCGCGGTCGTGACCGCCCTGGCGCGGCCGGAGCTGGACTGGTCCCTGGGATATCAAAGCCGCGTCGGGCGGATGGAGTGGATCGGTCCCTCGACGGAATCGGAGATTCAACGGGCGGGGAAGGAGAATTTGGGGCTGGTGGTGGTTCCGGTCGCGTTTGTCTCGGAACATTCGGAAACGCTGGTCGAGCTGGACATCGAGTATCGGGCCGTGGCGGAAAAATCCGGTGTCCCTTGTTATATCCGGGTTCCCACGGTCAGAACGAAACCGACCTTCATAAACGCCCTGGCCGGGTTGGTGAGGTCTTCTTTATCGATTGACGAAAAGACGACGATCGATTAGACAGGGTCCGAGAGAGACCCAAGGGACGTTCCTTTTCCCTTCTGCCTCCATTGGTTCGTGTCTACGAAGAGTCTGGTGTGGGTTCTCCCATCGGGTTCCGGTTGGGATTCCAAAGACGGATAGCCTTTCTGGTCCTGTCGGCCCATCTCCGACCCTCGTCCTCCCGCGAAGTCCCCCCTTAGTGCCTGGAATCGCCATGCACCTTCAAGAACTTAAAAAGAAAACCCCAGCCGATCTGCTCAGTTTTGCCGAAGGGCTGGAAATTGAAAACGCAAGCAGCCTGCGAAAGCAGGACATGCTGTTCGCCATCCTGAAGAAATTGGCGGAAAACGACACTCCGATTTATGGGGATGGCGTTCTTGAAATTCTTCAGGACGGGTTCGGATTTCTCCGATCTCCCGAGGCGAATTACCTGCCCGGTCCGGATGATATCTATGTGTCGCCCAGCCAGGTCCGGCGCTTCAGCCTGCGCACGGGGGATACGGTCGAGGGTCAGATTCGCGGACCCAAGGACGGCGAGCGATATTTCGCTCTTCTCAAGGTCAACCAGATCAATTTCGCGCCTCCCGACGAGGTCCGGCACCGGATCAATTTCGACAATCTGACCCCGCTGTATCCGGACGAAAAGATCACGCTGGAACTCAGCGATCCGACCAAGAAGGATTACACCACTCGGGTCATCGATCTCATCGCTCCCCTCGGAAAGGGACAGCGCGCCCTGATCGTCGCCCCCCCGCGCACGGGCAAGACCGTGATGCTCCAGAATCTGGCCCATGCCATCGCGGCCAACCATCCCGACTGTTATCTGATCGTGCTGTTGATCGACGAACGTCCGGAGGAAGTCACCGACATGGCGCGTTCGGTGAAGGGCGAGGTCATCAGCTCCACCTTCGACGAGCCGGCGTCCCGGCATGTCCAGGTGACGGAGATGGTGCTGGAAAAGGCCAAGCGTCTGGTCGAGCACAAGCGGGACGTGGTGATCCTTCTCGATTCCATCACCCGATTGGCCCGCGCGTACAACACCGTGGTGCCCAGCTCCGGCAAGGTGTTGACCGGCGGTGTTGACGCCAACGCCCTGCAACGTCCGAAAAGATTTTTCGGGGCGGCGCGGAATGTCGAGGAAGGCGGGTCGCTGACCATTATCGCGACCGCCCTGGTGGATACCGGCTCGCGGATGGACGAGGTCATCTTCGAGGAGTTCAAGGGCACCGGCAACTCCGAGATCATTCTGGATCGGAAGCTCTCGGACAAACGCAGTTTCCCGGCCATCGACATTACCAAGTCCGGAACGCGCAAAGAAGAACTGCTGGTTCCGAAACCGATTTTGGCCAAGATGTGGGTTCTTCGCCGCATTCTGATGCCGATGGGCGTGGTCGACGCCATGGAGTTCCTGACCGACAAGATGAAGGAAACCAAAAACAACGCGGATTTCTTCGATATCATGAACAGCTAAAGCCTGTTCAAAAGAAAAGGCTCTATTCGCAGAACGTATGACACCGCGAACGCGCGCATTTTCAACGCATCAGCGTCATGGCCGGACTTGTTCCACGGCTGTCCGGCACAGTCTTTGCTGGACAGCCGCGGGACAAGCCCGCGTATGACGTCAGAGGTGCGGCTGCATCAATACGATCCACGAATAGAGCCATAAAAAATGGCAAGATCGGATCCCGATCTTGCCATACTGGATTGACTCCAGATTTTTATTGGACGCCCGCCTTTGATCCGGCGGGTTCTCCCCAAACTTGAGCCGTGCCGCAACGGAACGACGGGTCCCCCTTTCGGAGGCGAGGGGGAAGGTAGTGAAGTTTCCCGCCCGAGTCACGCATTTTGTCGTTCCGACGACACTTTTTCCGGCCCTGGAA
>JADGDA010000333.1 GCA_015228695.1 Alphaproteobacteria bacterium | reverse complement strand
TTACCCGGCGTTTTTCGATGAGGTGCCGGGCATCCGGGTCCACGATCCCTTGCTGGCTTTCCTCGGCGCTTCCCGGGACGGGGTGATCCACTATGGATACCTGGACGCGGTCAAGCTTGCCGGGCATTCCTGCCCGACGGTCGCCGGGGCCTATCTGATGGTCCTGAAAGGGTTGGCGGCGCTGTATGGCGACGTCCTGCCGGAGCGGGGCGGCATCCGGGTGTATTTTCCCGACGCCCAGGAAAGCGGGACGACCGGGGTCATCGCCAACGTGTTCGGCCTGATCACCGGCGCGGCTTCCAGCGCCGGGTTCAAGGGGATCGCGGGATCGTTCAACCGGAGCGGCCTGATGTCGTTCACCGCCCCGGTGGACGGCGTGGCGACCCTGCACCGCATCGACACGGGAGCCAGCGTCACCCTGCGTTACCAGCCGGAAGTGGTCTCCCCCGATCCGGCCCTGCGGCCCCTGATGCAAAGGACGATTTCCGGCCAAGCCTCGGACGGGGAGCGGCAGAGGTTCGCCGATCTGTGGCAGGACCGGGTCCGCCGCATCCTTGTCGACCATCGCGACGATCCGGCCCTCGTTCTCGTCACCCGCGGGTAATACGGCGCTTGCGCAACGGCGCGGCCTTTGGCATTCTACGGATGGTGGTCTGCTCCGTCCGTGGGTACAATATTTGCTCATTCCCACATTGGCATTCAGGACATGACGCCGCATGGGAGGGAACGTGCATGCGCACGTCGTTGGCTTACGCGCAAAGTCCGAGGTCCAATCCGCTCGACAGGGTCGAGGAAATCGCCGGTTCCCACGGCTGGGCGTTCGACCGCCGGGGGGACGAGGAGATGGCCGTCGAGGTTCCCGGACAGTGGGCGACCTACAGCCTTTACGTCGTCTGGTCCGAGGACGTGAACTCCCTGCACCTGTCGATGGCCCTGGGCGTGCGCGTCCCCGACCGGCGATGGTCCCCCGTCTGCGAGTTGCTGGCCCTGGTCAACGAGAGACTGTGGCTGGGCCACTTCGCCCTGTGGAGCGACGAGGGGATGCCCATGTTCCGCCACTCGGTCCTGGCGCGGGGAGGCGCCCCCCTCGGCATGGAACTGCTGGAGGAGCTGATCGAGGTGGCGCGGCGGGAAAGCGAACGGTTCTACCCGGCATTCCAGTTCGTCATCTGGGGCGGAAAAAGCGCCGAGGACGCGCTGACCGCGGCCATGCTCGACACCGTGGGCGAGGCATGATCCGGCGATGACGACCTCCGTGCTGCTGCTGGGATGCGGGAAGATGGGCGGGGCCATGCTGGGCGGCTGGCTCGACCGGGGGCTGGACCCCGCGCGGGTGTGGGTGGTGGAGCCCTCCTCCGCGTCGCGCGAGGCCCTGAGGGGCGTCACGGCCGTCGCCTCCATCGGGGAACTCCCCGCCTCGGCGAGGCCCGACGTGGTCGTGCTGGCGGTCAAGCCCCAGTCCGTGGACTCCGTTCTCCCGGAAACGCTTCCCTATGCCGGGCGAGCGGTGTTTCTGTCCATCATCGCCGGCCGGACCCTCCGCTGGTTCCAGGACCGCCTGGGTCCAAGGGCCGCGATCGTGCGGTCGATGCCCAACACCCCGGCCTCGGTGCGCCGGGGCATGACAGTGGCTTGTGCCGGTCCCGGCGTGTCCGAGGACCAAAGGCTCCACTGCGCCGACCTGCTCCAGGCCGTCGGCGAGGTGGCCTGGATCGAGGATGAAGCCCTGATGGACGCGGTCACCGCCGTTTCCGGCAGCGGCCCGGCCTATGTCTTCCTCCTGACCGAGGCCCTGGCCGCGGCCGGGGTGGCGGCGGGGTTGCCGGCGGACTTGGCGGAGCGGCTGGCCCGCGCCACGGTGACCGGTTCGGGGGAACTCCTCCGCCTCGCCTCCGAGCCTCCCGCCGATCTGCGCCGGAACGTCACCAGCCCCGGCGGCACCACGGCCGCGGCCCTGTCGGTGCTGATGGACCAGGACGGACTGGGACCGCTCATGGAGCGCGCCATCGCCGCCGCCACCGCCCGCTCGCGAGAACTGGCGGGGTAGGGGCAAACGCCGCGTTGCTCATTCGCAACGAATGGGGCAGACTGCCGTTATTCTTCCCGTCAAGGGGGGCGTCGGGGGAGCGGGAACGGAACGGGGTGGGATGAAGCGCATTTCGTTGGCGACGCTGTTCGGCGTGCTGCTCGGGTTCGGCCTGTTCGTCGGGTCGATCGCGGTGGCTACCCAGAATTATCTGATCTTCCTGGACCTCGCGAGCTTCATCATGGTCGTCGGGGGCACGTTCGCCGCCACGTTCATTTCCTATGAACCGCGTTACGTGTTGAATTCCCTGAGCGTCATGAGATCGATCTTCTTCGCCCAGAAGGTGGGGCGGGGGATGTTGACCGGCGAGATCGGCCGCGTGATCCGGTGGGGCTACATCGTGCAGAGGAACGGGTTGCCGGGACTCGAGGCCGACGCCGCCAAGGTGCGCGCCCAGGATCGCTTTCTCGGGTTCGCCGTCGATCTGGTCGTCAGCGGCTATAGCGGGCCGGAGGTCCGGGAGATCCTGGCCAACACCGTCGAGACGACCTTTCAGCGCGCCACGATCAGCGCCGATATCCTCAAAAGCATGGCCGGCACCGCTCCGGCGTTCGGCATGATCGGCACCCTGGTCGGACTGATCATCATGCTCGACAGCATGGCGGCCGATCCGACGCAGATCGGACCCGGCATGGCGGTGGCCCTTATCACCACCCTGTACGGGACCTTGCTGCAAAGG
>JADGDA010000332.1 GCA_015228695.1 Alphaproteobacteria bacterium | reverse complement strand
TCCAGCCTGCTTCAACTGGGTGGCTCTACCGTATCAGCAATCGGCCCACCTTCCAACGCAATAACCACGACAATCACATGGGGGAACGGGATCTCCGGTTTTTCTTGACCTGCGGACGACTCCCGCCTTCTATCGCGGGGGGATCGGCCCGTCCCCCCGATGTCCGGAGGCGCTCACCCATGGTCCATATCCGCCGGTTGCGGGCATTGCTGCCCGCCTTGATCAGCCGGCGTCTCCTCTCCGTTCCTGGTTCCGCCCTCTTCCTGGGAGGACTTCTGTTCGCCATCGTTCTGGCCGAGGTCATTGCCGCCTGGATCAGTCTGGCGATGACCGGAGGGATTCCCCCGGTGATGTGGGTCGCCGCGTTTGTCACCCCCCTGGTCGTGGCGAGTCTGGAACTGGTGGTGCTTCTTGCGGTGATCGCCGATCTGCGCGAGCAGACCCGTCTGCGCGAGAAGGACAATGCCAGAACCCTCGCCCTCGCGGACGACCTCCGCCGTTCGAACGAGGAATTGCAGCAATTCGCCTACGTCGCCTCCCATGATCTCCAGGAACCGCTGCGCATGGTGGTGGCCTACCTCCAGCTCCTGTCCATGCGTTACAAGGGCAAGCTGGACGCCGAGGCCGACGAATTCATCGGTTTCGCGGTGGACGGCTCCCGGCGGATGCAGGCCCTCATCCGGGACGTGCTGGCCCTTTCCCAGGTCGGCGAGGACACCAAGCCGCACGAGGCCGTCGACCTTTCCCTGGTGGTGGACTCCGTTCGCAACAACCTCAAGATCGCCTCCAGGGAATCCGACGCCGTGATCACGGCCGCCCCCTTGCCGGTGGTGTTGGGCGATCCGGGGCAACTCGTCAGTCTGATGCAGAATTTGATCGGCAACGCCCTCAAGTACCGCTCCCCGGACCGCCGCCCGGAGGTGAGCGTGTCCGCCGAGAGGCAGGGGGACCGCTGGATCATTTCGGTCGAGGACAACGGAATGGGCATCCCGCCGTCCGAAAGGGAGCGCATCTTCCTCCTGTTCCAGAGGCTGCACACCCGGGAACGCTTTCCGGGAACGGGTATCGGCCTTGCCCTCTGCAAGAAGATCGTCGAACGCCATGGCGGGACGATCCGGGTGGATTCGGACGTCGGCAAGGGCAGCGTTTTCCGCTTCACGTTGGCACCGGCGCCCCTTTCCGGGAGCCCGGCATGAGGCCGCTTTCCATCCTGACCGTCCTGATGGCGGCGGCCGGCGCGGCGGCCTTCGCCTATCTGGGAATCGTCTTCCAGGAACAGTTGTTCCAGACCTGGAGGCTCGGTCTCGTCGCCGCCCTCCCCCTCGCGTTCACGGCGGCCGCGCTCGTCTCGCTCCGGCTTTCCCCCCTGGTCAGGCTGAACTTCGTCGCCACCGTCCTGCTCTCCGTCGGCGTCGTCTATGTCTTTGAACTGGGGTTGCAGCTCGGCTGGTTCGCGGCCCCCGCCCGCTACGGCTTCGGACAGGGAGACGGAACCTTCGACAAACGATCGGTCGGGCAGGTTGTCGCCGAGGGGCGGGCGCAGGGAAAGCCCCTGTTTCCGTCGGTGTTTCCCTTCAGCCTGTTCAGCTACCGGCCGGACGGCACGACCGGTTCCGCCCTGGGAGACCTGCTCCCCCTGGGCGGAGTGTCCGGGGTGACGACCGTTTCCTGCAACGAGACGGGATCGTTCCTCATCTACGAAAGCGACGCCCACGGGTTCCATAACCCCAAGGGGAGCTGGGACGGACGGCCCGTCGACCTCATGGCCGTCGGGGATTCCTTCACCCAGGGCCATTGCGTCGCCTCGGACAGGAACTTCGTGGCCCGCATCCGCGCCCGCCATCCTCGGACCGTCTCCGTGGGAATGGCGGGCAACGGTCCGTTGCTGATGCTGGCGAGCCTCAGGGAATATCTGCCCTTATTGAAGCCGAAGGTGGTTCTCTGGTTCTATTACGAAGAGAACGACATTTCCGACGATCTGCCCGTCGAAAGCACGGCTCCGGTTCTGACCCGGTATCTGGCCGAACCCGGCTTCACCCAGAACCTGGGAGCGCGGCAGGAGGAAATCGACACCAGGATCGGGGCGTGGCTGGACCGGCTCGGAACGGAAGCGCCGAGCGCCGTGAACCCCCCTCCCCGCCTCGGGACCTTCGGGTCCCTCGTCCTGTCGGATCTTCTCCTGCTCCGCTCCACGCGCAATATCCTCAACGTGCAGTTCAAGCCGGACGCCGCGTTCATCCGCCTGTTCGACGACATCCTGGCCAGGGCGAAGGCCGAGGTCGAGGCCCGGGGCGGACGGCTGGTCTTCGTCAACCTTCCCGGCAAGCGGCGCTTCGCCAACGCGATCGGAGCCTGGTTCCAGGACATCCGCCGGGAGAGGGTGTTCGTCCTGCTGAAACGTCAGGGAATCCCGGTCATCGACACCGTCCCCGTCTTTTCCGCCCATCCCGATCCGCAATCGCTGTTCCATTTCCACTACACGGAAGACGGCAACGAACGGGTCGCCTCGGCGGTGTTGTCGCGGCTGGAGGATTATCTGGATTTCAGCCGGTAGATATCCAATCCGGCGCAGTTTTCCCGATCCAGTGCGTAGTGGACGCCGATGTCCACCCCGTCGATGGTCCGCTCCGGCGTGCCGTGGCGGAACACCAGACTGGCGAACGCGCCCGACGCCACCATCCCCCCCCCCCCCCCCCCCCCCCCAACCCCCCCCCCCCCCCCCCCAGGCGCCCCGGCGGGGGGCCCGGAGGAAAAGCGGCCCCCCCCGCCGCCCCCACGGAG
>JADGDA010000331.1 GCA_015228695.1 Alphaproteobacteria bacterium | reverse complement strand
GCAGTTCGCGCTCCGCGTCGGGGATGATCTGCCCGGCGACGTCGCCGCTTCTCACCTCCGAGGAGAAGAACCGGAACTCCGCCGGTTGCCCGGTGATCAGGGCCAAGTCGCGGCCTTCGATCAGAATCCCGGTCCCTTCCTCCATCCCCTGGGGAACGACGCACAGCGCCTTCAGGGGCGGGCTGAAGCCGGGCACCGCCGGCATCGACGATTCCAGACCGATGTAATAGGAACGGGCGGCCCCCGCCTTGATGCGGATGCCCTTTCCGGTGATCCGGTTGCGTCCGAAGAACGACGCGCCCTTGGCGACCGCCAGATCCGGCTGGTCTCCGGGCAGTTCCCGGACCGGCCGGCCGTCATTCCACGACGTCAGCAGTTCGAGGACGCGGCGGCGGACGGGAGCGGCCTTGAACACGCCGCCGTTGAACAGCACTGCCGTGGGCGCCAGGAACGGCCTGGAAAGACCGTCGGCTCCGATCAGGGGGTGCAGGGCCTGATTCGAGCGCACGTTTTCAAGGCTTCGGGTGAGGAACCGGGCGAGGTGCTTGCTGATGACCGGATCGGAAGCATAGGGCAGGCCGAATTCCTGCAACCCGGCCCGCTTCGGCTGTTGCGGCATGTCCCCGATCCCGGTGCGGGCGAGGAAGCCGTCGAGAACGATCTGTTCCAGCAGGCTCCGGTCGAGCTTCGTCGAGAGGGTGCCCGCAAACATCCCGGAACCGCGCGAGGGAACCGCGATCGGCGCCTCGGTCAGGGAGTCGTCCTCCATCATCGTTTCCTTGGCCCTGCCCGCGGAATGCACCAGGGAGAGGAACTGCGCATCGCCGATGGCGTGGCCTTCCGCTTCCAGCTTGGCACGGAGCGCGTAGGCCAGCGCCAAGTCCATGTTGTCGCCGCCCAACAGGATGTGTTCCCCGACGCTGATGCGGATCAGGTCCAGGACGCCCTCGTTCTCCGAGACGGCGATGAGGCTGAAATCCGCCGTTCCCCCTCCGACGTCGCAGACGAGCACGATATCGCCGCGGCGGACCAGGGTCCGCCAGTCCTTCCCCGCCTGCGCCGCCCAGGCGTAGAACGCCGCCAGCGGCTCCTCCAGCAGGGTGACCTTGCCGAGCCCGGCCGCCTCCGCCGCCTCCGAGGTCAAATTCCTCGCCACGTCGTCGAAGGAGGCGGGAACGGTCAGCACCACCAGCCCGTCGGCAAGCTGGAGATTCCTCTCCCGCACCCGCGGGTCGTTCAGAAAGCTTTCTTTCAGATGTTCGAGATAGCGGCGCGAGCAGTCGAAGGCGGACACCTTGCCCTCGGCGCTCTCCGATTTCCAGGGAAGAACCCGCTGCCGGGGGTCGACGTGCGGGTTCGACAGCCACGACTTCGCCGACGTGACCAGACGGTCCGGGACCAGCGCGCCGTGGTCGCGCGCGAACCGGCCGACGATCGCGCCGCCGTGATCCCCGCTCCGCCACGGCAGGGAAAGGGCGTCCGGAGGAAACTCGCTCGGATGCGGGATGTAGTACGCGGACGGCAGGGTCGGCTTTCCGCCGATTCGGTTCGGTCCGAGAATCTGCGTGATTTCAAGGACATCCGTCTGCCCGCTCTCGACATCGGTCAACGCGATCGCGCTGTTGCTCGTGCCGAGATCGATACCGAGACTGAATTGATGGCCCATGGCCCCCCCACGTCTTGCCGTCCCGACTGGCCGTCCCGACTGGCCGTCCCGACTGGCCGTCCCGACTGGCCGCCCCGATTGGCCGCCCCGATTAGCCCTCCCGGAGCCGGACTATCCGAGTTCGACCTCGGCGGGAGCGATCGCGGGCAAGTCGCCGCCGGTCCGGAGCAGACGCGGCAGCTTCACCCGGTCGGTCCGCCACCCGTGATGCACGAGCGTCCCCGAAAACGGCGGCTCCCCGCTGATCCTGCCGACCAGACGGTAATCGTCGGGGGCATGGCCGACCGGCACCGTGACGGCCGATCCCTCTTTCTCGTCACGGACCGGACGGATGGAAAAATGTTCGGAGAGAACGGCCCGGCATCCCTCGTGCAGGACCCGCGCCGCGGCCCCGACCTGCGCATCGCCGTAGCCGGCCACGTCGTCCATCAGAAAATCGACCAGACGGCCCTTTTCCTGGAGCAGCGCGAGGAAGCTCACGACCTCGGCATCGCAGCGGTTCTCCTCCAAAGCCGCGCCGGCCTCGGCCGCCGGCGCGGGACGACCCTTCACCCGCTCCGCGAGAACGGCGAGAAAAAGCAGGGCGGCCATGCCCGCGATCACTTTCGGAAGGGCCACCCGAACCGCGTCGGGCATCGAAAAAGCGGGAACGGCGCCGGGCGCCACCGCCACGACGGCGAGAACGAGAAGCACGAAGGCGGCGGCAACGGTCAGAATTCTCATGCGTTCTCCCCCGAGACCCTCTCCTTATGTCCCGATCGTCCGATTGTCAACGCCGTCAATCGGGTGAAGGAAAATATCGGCTCCTCGACGTCGCAAGTGGATTTCCGGGGGAAAGAACCTGCCCCAATCGCCGTCAGGGGGACAGCCGCGCGAGGAACCTGAAACATCAGCACGCCGCCGCGATGGACTCCGCCGCCGTTTCATGAGGGAGGAACTCGCTGCGCACCCGTTGCCGCAGAACGTCGATAGGGGCCGCCGCGCCCCCGGTCTCGAAGAACCAGAAGGTCCAGCCGTTGCAGGCCGGGGCGCCCTGGACGGCGGCGGCGACCTGATGGATCGATCCCCGGTGTTCGGAAGAAATGATGGTGCCGTCGGCGCGCACCCGCGCCGTCCACCGGCGC
>JADGDA010000330.1 GCA_015228695.1 Alphaproteobacteria bacterium | reverse complement strand
AGGCGGGCACGGTTCTGCTGGAGGGCGAGGGCGCGGGAACCGTCATCCCCTCCGTCGGCGCCCCCCCCGGCGCGCCCGTGCGTTGGAGCCGCGAGCGCGTCGGTCGGGCCCTGACCACGGTTTCGTTCGAATGAGCCGGGAGGGCGGCGGTGCCGGGGGGGTGGTGATGAGAATTTTGCTCTTTTTTGTTTTTCTCGCCGGCCTTGCGAATGCCGGGACCGCCTCGGCCGCCGACAGGTTCAAGGTCCTCGTGGTCATGAGCTATGAGGAGGACAACCCGTGGGTCAAGGATATCTCCGAGGGAATCGGACGGGTCCTCGGGGATACGAGCGACGTCACCACCTTTCACCTGAACACCAAGCTGAACCGGCCGGGCGGCCCGGAAAAAGCCCGGGAAGCCCATGAGCTTTTCCAGCGTCTCAAGCCCGATGGCGTCATCGCCGCCGATGACGACGCGCAGGAGATGTTCGTGGTGCCGTACCTCAGGGACCAGGTCCGGACTCCGGTCATGTTCTGCGGCGTCAATGCGGCGGCGGAGAAGTACGGGTATCCGTCCTCTAACGTGTCCGGCATCCTGGAACGCGCCCACGCGCGGGAATCCCTGTCCTTCATCAAGCAGATGCTGCCGAATATCCGGTCGGTCTGTTTCCTTACCCACAATGTGCCCGCGGGGCTTGCCCTGCGGGCACAGGTGGAGGCCGAAAAGGGGACCTATCCGGCAAAAGTCGCGGCTTTTCATCTGGTCGGCACGCTGGGGGAACTGGAGGGCCTTGCGGGCGGTCTGCGCAAGGATTGCGACGCGCTGCTGGTCGATAGCCTGGAAGGCGTTCTGGACAGCGACTCGAGGCCCATGCGCGGGGCCGACGTGATCGGAGTGATCCGAGGCCTTTACGACGGTCCCCTGCTCGGGGGGAACCGTTATCAGGTCGAACAGGGGGCCTGGGCCGCCGTGGTCAAGACCGGCAAGGAGCAGGGCGAGACCTCGGCGGACATGCTGCTGAAGGCCATGCGCGGAATGCCGGTTGCCGACATTCCGGTGACGAGGAACGGCAAGGGACAGCGGATCATCAACGTGACCGCCATCGAGTCCCACAAGATATCCCTGCGGCCGATCATCCTGAAGGGGGCCACGCTGATCCGGCAGCAGCCTTGATCGGGACGGGGGGAAGACATGGTTAAGATTCGCCCTGGGATCGGCACGCACCTCCTGTGGCTCGCGCTCTTCATGGCGTCGGTCTTCTCCCTGCTCGCCCTTATCGTCAGCATCGCCTTCAGCCATGTCGAGAGGCTGTCCGCTCAGGTCGCCCGCCATGAAATAGCCGGGGTGATCGAGAACGCTTCCATCGGGCGCAGGCTGTCGGCGGCGTTTTCGGAGATCGAACTGGTCGGGCGCGGCTGTCTCGGGGGCGGGGAACTGCGGGGCGACAAGAGCCGTCTGTCCGCCTCCATGGCCGGGATCGTCCGGGACACGAAGGACAGGGAACTGGCCGGCATCATTTCCGTTCTGTCGGCCACGACCGGGGAACTGCTCGACGTCTGCGACCGGCTCGAAAGGAATCTGGCGGATGTCCGCGCCGCCGAGCGCCATCTGATGTCGGTCCTGGCGGACATGGAAACGTCGATCGGCCGGGCGTTGATCGAGCGGACTCTTGCCGGCAAGGATACCGATGATCTGGACCAGATCATGGCGTTGTCCACGGGCTATCGGGAAACCGTTTTCCAGATCGGCAGGCAGATCGCCGAACAGCACGGGGAACGCGCGGGGGCCAGAAGCGACGTTGACGCCGTCCTCGCGCTCATCGACGACCTGACCTTGCGGGTGCAGACCCTGTCGGCGGCGGACCCGGAGATCGCCGACGCGGGCAGGCGGATGATCCGTTTCGCGGGGGATTACCGGGAGGGGGTCATCCGGCTTGCCGCCGACGCGGCCCAGTTGCGCGACGCGCTGCAACGGAGCCGCGCCGCCGGGGAGAACGCCCTCGGCGGCATGACCCGCTTCGACAACAAGGCCTCCGAGCGCAGCGCGGGGGTCAACGAGGAAATCCAGCGGATCGTCAGGACCTCCAGCCGGCAGGTCCTGGGCCTGTCCATCTTCCTCGCGCTTTTGTCCCTGCTGGCCGTCGTGTGGATCATCCATCGCGGCATCGAACGTCCGCTGCAAGCCACCATCCGACAGATCGACGATATCCGCGCCGGCAGGATGGGAACGCCCGCCGGCGGTTTCCGGACGGACGAATGGGGCGTCATCCAGTCGGCGCTGTCCGGGATGTCCTCGGAACTCGCCAGATCCCAGGACCTGCTCCAGAATGTCATCGACACGGCCCCCATCCGGGTGTTTTGGAAGGATCGGGAGTTGCGTTATCTGGGCTGCAACCCGGCCTTCGCCCGGGACGCCGGGAAACAGACGCCCGGCGAGGTGATCGGTTCCGACGATTTCCGGATGGGGTGGGCCGCCCAGGCCGAACTCTATCGGGCCGACGACCGGCGGGTCATGGACCTGGGCGTCCCCAAGCTGGCCTACGAGGAGCCGCAGACGACCCCCGACGGCGGTGAAATCTGGCTGCGCACGTCCAAAGTGCCGCTGCGTGATCGCGGCGGCGAGATCATCGGCGTGCTGGGCATCTATGACGACGTCACCGAGATCAAGCAGGCGGAACGGGCGCTCGTGCGCGCCAAGCAGGAGGCCGAGGCGGCCAATCGGGCCAAGTCGGACTTTCTCGCCACCATGAGCCACGAGATCCGCACCCCGATGAACGGGATCATCGGTATGGCGGAAATGCTGGAGCAGACGGCG
>JADGDA010000032.1 GCA_015228695.1 Alphaproteobacteria bacterium | reverse complement strand
CAGACCCAGCGGCAGATGGGCACCAACTCGCTGAGCATGGCGTCCCAGGCGGCGCAGAGCGTGTTGCAGATGTTCCGCTGACGCTTTCGGCGGAGGAGAAGCGGGAGACGAGGGCGCCGGTGGCGCCCTCTCTTTTTTCAACCCGGGGCAAAGAACACGGGTTAACGAATGGTAAATTCCCACGTCATGACCGTGCTTGTCATGGAAGGCGGTCGTCCACACGCGCCCTGGAGGTCCCGTTCTCCCATGTGATCGTTGTGATTATTGCGTTGGAAGGCGGGCCGGTTTCTGATACGATGGGGCTACCCAGTCGGAACAGGCTGGAAGAGTCACGGACTCTGAAGGGGAGTTAAGATTATGCCCGGCCCAATTTCCATTTCCGCGTCCATGCGTGCCAACCTGCTGGCGCTGCAAAACACCTCCATGTTGCAGGACATGACCCAGGAGCGGCTCGCGACCGGCAAAAAGGTCAACAGCGCCCTCGACAATCCGAGCAGCTATTTCACCGCGCAAAGCCTGAACAACCGCGCCGGAGACCTGAGCGACCGGCTGGACGGCATCGGTCAGGCGCTCCAGACCCTGAAGGCCGCTGACAAGGCGATCCAGGCGATCACCGCCCTCGTCACCCAGGCGAAGGCGCTTGCCAACAACGCCCTGGACAACGTCAGCGACAGCGCCACGGTCAAGAAGAACATGACCGACTTCCAGATCGTGATGGCTCAGATCAATTCCGCCGTGAACGACGCCAGCTACAAGGGCGTCAATCTCCTGAAGTCCACGCCGGACAACCTGATCGCGACCTTCAACGAGGACGGCACCTCGAAGCTGACCGTGACCGGCATCAGCATGACCATGACCGGTCTCAGCATCACGACGGCCTCGACGTCGGCCCAGACCTTGAGCGCCACTGGCACGGCGGGCGACTGGGGCAACGTTTCCGGCATCAACCTGTCCCTGTCCCAGATCAACAACGCCTTGACCACGCTGCGTACCAACGCCGCGTCGTTCGGTACGTCCAGCGCCATCATTCAGACCCGCGAGGATTTCGCGAAGAACCTGATCACGACCCTGAAGGCGGGCGCCGACAAGCTGACTCTGGCCGACATGAACGAGGAGGCGGCCAACATGCTGGCGTTGCAGACCCAGCGGCAGATGGGCACCAACTCGCTGAGCATGGCGTCCCAGGCGGCGCAGAGCGTGTTGCAGATGTTCCGGTAACGGCCGGTTCAGTCGTCGTCGAAATAGGAGAAGGGGCCGTAAGGCCCCTTTTCTTTTCACCCGGATGAGGCGACCTGGAGCAGGGCGAGCAGGGCGGAGAGAAGGTCGCGGGGGGACGGCGGGCAGCCGGGAATGTGCAGGTCGACCGGAATGACGTCCTCGACCCGTCCCGCCACCGCGTAGGAACCGGCAAAGACGCCGCCGGTGCAGGCGCAATCGCCGCTCGCCACGACCCATTTGGGTTCGGGGGTGGCGTTCCAGGTCCGCAGCAGGGCCTCGCGCATGTTGGCGGTGACCGGGCCGGTGACCAGGAGGACGTCGGCGTGGCGGGGCGAGGCGACGAAGCGCAGCCCGAACCGTTCCAGATCATGGAACACGTTGCCCAGGGCATGGATTTCAAGCTCGCAGCCGTTGCACGACCCGGCGTCCACCTGCCGGATCGACAGGCTGCGGCCGAGCCTTGCCCGCGCGGCCCGGTTCACGCTGGCGGCGAGTTCCAGAAGGGCGTCCGTGGAGACCGGCGGCGGCGGCTCGGTGCGCGGTCCATTGAGAAGGGTGGTGGCGAGAAGCTTCCACATGGTCAGAGATCGTGTCCGGAATAGGAACAGTTGAACGATTTATTGCAGAGGGGGAAGTCGGCGACGATGTTGTCCTTGATCGCGGCTTCCAGGAGCGGCCACTGGAACCAGGACGGATCGCGCGGGTGACAGCGGGCGATCCGTCCGTCGGCGTCCAGTCTGACCCACACCAGGATTTCGCCGCGAAAGCCCTCCACCAGCGCCATACCCTCGCCTGCCGCCGCAGGCATACCCTCGCCCACCGCCGCAGGCAGGTCGCTCATGAGGTCTCCCGACGGCATGTCCCGCACCATGGCCTCGATCAGGTCCAGGCTGGACGCGACCTCGCGCATGCGCATCCAGACCCGGGCGTTGACGTCCCCCGCGAACGATGTCGGCACATCGAAATCGAAGAACCCATAGGGCGCATAGCACGGCGTGCGGCGGGCGTCGATGTCCCGGTTGGAGGCCCTCCCGACAATCCCTCCGGCGCCGAAGCGGTGGACGAGGGTCCCGCTGACGATCCCGGTGCCCATGGTTCGGTCGAGAAGGGAATTCTCTTCGTCATAGAGATGCACGACGTCGGCCAGGGCCGGTCTCAGCTCGGATACCAAAGACCGGAGCAGGGCGGCTCCCTCCGGGTTCAGATCGTGGGTTACTCCCCCCGGAACCACGCGATCCATCATCAGCCGGTGCCCGAAACACTGATCGGCGGCCCGCAGGACGCGCTCGCGCAAGGCTCCGCACAGGGCCAGCATCACGGCGAAGGAGGCGTCGTTACAGATGGCGCCGATGTCGCCCAGATGATTGGCGATCCGCTCCAACTCCGCCATCAGCCCCCGCAGCCAGATCGCCCGCGGCGGCGGATCGTGCCGGAGGGCGGCCTCCACCGCCAGGGCGAAGGCGAATCCGTAGGCCACGGTGCTGTCGCCGGAAAGGCGGGCGATGATCCGCCCGGCCTCGGCGACGGAACGGCCCTCCATGAGCTTCTCGACGCCCTTGTGCACGTATCCCAGACGCTCTTCCAGACGGGCGACGGCCTCGCCGTTGGCGTGAAAGCGGAAGTGGCCGGGCTCGATGATCCCGGCATGGACCGGACCCACCGGAATCTGGTGCAATCCTTCTCCCAGCACCGGAAGAAACTCATAGGGCGGCATCTGTCCGGGCTCGCCGGGGGAGGCGGCCAGGGGATGGCGCAGCGGCCAGCGGCCATGGTCGAGCCACGGACGCCCGTCCGCCAAGCCGACCGCCGTCATGCCGTACAGGTCCTGGATCGCCCGCTCCAGCCTCTGTGCCGAGGGCCGCACGCCGGAAACGCTGGGGAAGCGGCCGTCGGGGCACGGCAGGGAGGCGACGGCGAACTCGTCGCCCTCCGCGTCGCGCAGGGCCATGTGGACGACCCCCTGTTCCGCCCACAGACCGAGAAGCGACCAACGGGAAACGGCCAATTGCCCGATCAGGGCCTTCCAGGCCGCCTCGTCCACGACCAGACGGGGCCAGGGCCCATGACGCTCGACTGCCTCGCCTCCGAGGCCGTTCAGGAAATGCAGCAGGGACAAGGGGGATGTCATGGGCGTCACCCCAACAACTTCGCAACGTTCTGGAACCAGACGACCAAGGGCGGGGGCAGATACAGCCCGGCCATCAGCACCAGCGCCAGATGGGTGTACAAAGGCACCAGCGAGGCCTCCACCTTGCCTCCGGGAGCGCCGCGCGGCACGCCGAACGCAAGGCCCTGAAGGCGCAGCACCAGCGCTCCGAAACCCACGAGCAAGGCCAGAACCAGCGGCACGGCCAACAGGGGCTGACGGGCAATGGTGGTGGTGATCACCAGAAACTCGCTGGCGAAGATCCCGAAGGGCGGCAGCCCGGCGATGGCGACCACCCCCATCACCAGCCCCCACCCCAGCCGGGGATGGGTCACGGTCAGGCCGCGAATACCGGCGATGGTCTGGGTTCCCTTTACCTGGGCGATGTGGCCGACGGTGAAGAAGATCGCCGACTTGGTCAGGCTGTGCATGGTCATGTGCAGCAGTCCGGCGAAGTTGGCGAGCGGGCCGCCCATGCCGAAGGCGAAGGTGATGATGCCCATGTGCTCGATGGAGGAATAGGCGAACAGGCGTTTGATGTCGCGCCGGCGATACAGCATGAAGCTGGCCAGCGTCAGCGAGGTCAGGCCCATGGTGATCATCAGGGGCCCCGGCGCGATGGCGTTGCCGTTGGCGGCGAGCAGAATCTTGAACCGCAGCACCGCATAGAGCGCCACGTTCAGAAGGAGACCCGACAGCACCGCCGAAATCGGCGTCGGGCCCTCGGCGTGGGCATCGGGCAGCCAGGAATGCAGGGGGGCCAGCCCGACCTTGGTGCCATAGCCGACCAGGAGGAACACGAAGGCGAGGTTCAAGATGGTGGGATCGAACTCCGCCACCCGCGGCAGAATGCCGTCCCACGCCATGGCGCCAAGGCCGGACCCCATGACCGGCTGGGCCGCGAGATACATCAGGATCGTGCCGAACAGCGCCAGGGCGATGCCGACGCCGCACAGGATGAAGTATTTCCAGGCCGCCTCGATGGCCGCATGGGTGCGGTAGAGGCTGACCATCAGGGCGGTGGTCAGGGTCGCCCCCTCGATGGCCACCCACATGAATCCCAGGTTGTTGGAGACCAGCCCGAACAGCAGGGTGAAGATGAACGCCTGATACATGGCGTGATAGAACCGCAGGTTCCTCGGCGTCAGGCGTCCGGTCTCCATCTCGTGCCGGATATAGGTGGCGCTGAAGATGCTGGTCGTCATGCCGACGAAGGCGGTGAGCACCACCAGATAGATGTTGAAATCGTCGATGAACAGCAACAGCGTGGTCAGGCGCGGGGAGACGAACAGGGCGCAACTGGCTCCGAAGGTCGCGACCGAGGCCGCGACGTTGATCCAGGCTCCCACCCGGTACGACCCCACTAGGGCCAGGACCGCCGAGGCGAGGACCGGAAGGATCAGGATGAGAAGAACCGCCGTCACCGCCGTTCCCCCCGGAAGGATTCGAGATAGGGCAGGTCGAGGGAATCGAACCTTTCCCGGATCTGGAAGAAGAAGATGCCGAAGATGATGAACGCCACCATGACCGAGAAGGCGATGCTCATTTCGACCACCAGCGGCATGCCTTCGACGCCGACGGCGGCCAGGATCAGGCCGTTTTCCAGCGACATGAAGCCGATCACCTGGGTGACGGCGTTGCGTCGCGTGATCATCATCAAAAGCCCCAGCAGCACCGTGGACAGGGCAAGCGCTAGGCTTTCCCGGGTCAGCGCCGCGGACGCGAACGTCACCGGCAGGACCAGCATGATGGAGAGCGCCACCAGACTGGCCCCGGCGATCATGCTGGAGCCGATGCTCATCGCCGCGTCAACGGTCCGGTGGATGCCGAGGCGGGTCATGATCTTGTGCAGGGCCACCGGAATGAGGACGGCCTTGACCACCACGACGATGGCGGCGCTCGCGTACAGGTGGGGGGCATGGCGGGTATAGGCTCCCCATGCCGCGACGACGGCCAGGGTCACGGACTGGAGGGCGAACACGCTGATGAGCCCCGACATGCGCCGCTGATACAGCAGCATGAAGCTGAACAGCAAAACGGCGCCGTCGAGCAGGTGGGCGATGTCGTAACCGAGGGTGCTCATCTCACATGGCCCGCGAGATATAGAGGTAAACCATGGCCAGCAGTCCGAGAAGGAGGGCGCCGCCCAGGAACTCGCCGATCCGGAACACCCGCATCTTGGCGATGGAGGTCTCGAACACCCCCAAGGCCACCCCGCCGGCGGCCAGTTTGAGCAGATAGGTGGCCAGCCCGAGGCCGAAGCCCGAGATGCCCTCGGCGCGGGAGCCGATTCCAAAGGGGATGAACAGGCATCCGATCAGGGAGATGTACAGCAGCAGCTTGACCATGGCCGCCGCTTCCATCAGCGCCAGATGGCGGCCCGAGTACTCCAGCACCATGGCCTCGTGGACCATGGTCAGTTCCAGGTGGGTCGAGGGATTGTCGATGGGAATGCGGGCGTTCTCGGCGATGGCCACCATGACCAGAGCGACCGCCGCCATCAGCAGCGACACCCGGATGCCCAGTTCCCCCGTCGCCAGGATCTCCGCCACATCGACCAGGGAGGTGGAGCGCACCAGCAACGATACGGTGAAGATCATCATCAACATGGCGGGCTCCGCCAGGGAACCGATCATCATCTCCCGCGAGGAGCCGATGCCGCCGAAGCTGGTCCCGATGTCCAAGGCGGCCAGGGCGGTGAAAAAACGGGCGCTGCCGAGAAAGGCCGTCAGGGCGATCAGGTCGGCGGTGGGGCCAAGGAGAATCCCCGTCGTGAACGTCGGCACCAGCGACGCGGTGAACCAAACGACCGTGAACACCAGATACGGCGCGCTGCGGAACAGCCAGGAGGCGTTCTCGGCCACCAAGGCGTCCTTGCGCAACAGCCGGGCGAGGTCCCGATAGGGTTGCAGGAGGCTGGCTCCCCGGCGTCCGACCAGCCGTGCCTTGGTCAGACGGACAAGACCCGTCAGTCCCGGAGCCAGACACAGCACCATCGCCACCTGCGCCACCTGGGCCGCCAGTTCGACCATCATCGGATCACCACCACCAGCATGAGCAGGAGCACCAGAACCCCGAACATGAGTCCCAGATACTCCCGGATGGTCAGGAACTGAAAGGCGTTGGTGCTTTCCGTGGTCCAGCCGATGAATTTGACCACCGGCCGGTAGAACCAGGCCCAGATCGGGTCCTTCATCTCGACGGAAAAACGGGCCGGAGCCGAATCACCCGGATCGGGCATGTCCACCATCTCCCGCGCCCCGAACAGGTGAGTCCCGAACATCCGGCGGATGGGCTGGGCGAAGCTGGCGGCCGTGTACTGGGTGGAGGGGCTGGGATCGGGAAAGCCGCAGTCCCATGCGGGCGTCCGCCGGATGCGGCCCGATACGAAACGCTTGATCAGAAGGGTCATCATCGCCATGACGGCGACGGTCAGAAACAGCACCAGACCGCTGTAGGAACTCGCCCGCTCGGCGACCGGGGACAGCCACAGCCAAGTGATTCCCTCTGCCGCGACCGGGGACGTCCCCATCAGCCCGTGCACCACCGGGGTGAGCGGGGTGAGGGCCAGCACCGGCAGCAGGCCCACCAGAACGCAGGCGACGGCGAGAATCACCATCGGAATACGCATCGCCACGTCCACCCGCAGGGCGGATGCCGCCTCGGGCGAGCGGGGGCGGCCGAGGAAGGTGATTCCGAAGGCGCGGACGAAGCAGGCTCCCGCCAGCGCCGTCGCCAGCACCAGGGCGGCTCCGGCCACCGGCACCGCCAGCTTGAGCCCCCATTGGGACATCTGGGGGCCGCTCAGGATCGCCTGGAGCAGCAGCCACTCCGAGGCGAAACCGTTCAAGGGCGGCAGGGCGGAAATGGAGATGCAGCCGACCAGGAACACGGAGGAGGTGATCGGCATCTTCCTGATCAGTCCGCCGAGCCGCTCCAGGTCGCGGTGTCCGGTGGAGACGAGCACCGCTCCCGCGCCGAAAAACAGCATGCTCTTGTAAAGGGAATGGTTGAGGGCATGGAACAGGGCGGCGAGCAGGGCCAGCCCGGCGAGCGCGGTCAGGCCGTTGGCCTTGAACGCCATGGCGAGGCCCAGCCCGATCATGATCAGCCCGATGTTCTCGACGGTGCTGTAGGCGAGCAGGGTCTTGAGGTCCCGTTCCACCACCGCGTACAGGACGCCCACTCCGGCCGTGGCGCAACCGAGCCCCAGCATCAGGAGCCCCCACCACCACACCGCCTCTCCCGACAGGTCGAACAGAACCCGCACGATCGCGTAGACGGCGACCTTGGTCATCACCCCGCTCATCAAGGCCGAGACGTGACTCGGCGCCGCGGGGTGGGCGAGCGGCAGCCATGCGTGCAGGGGGGCGACGCCCGCCTTGGACCCGGCCCCGATCAGGACCAGGGCCATCACCGCCCCCGCTTCCAGCGGCCCGAGGGAACGGAGACGGATGGCGGCGAAGCCGTAATCCCCCGAGACTCCGGCCAGGACGCCGAATGCCGCGATCAGGGCGGCGGTGCCGATGGCCGCCATTACCAGATAGACCAGGGCGGCCCGCCGGGTTTCGTGACGGCGGTGGGAACTGAGAACCAGAAACCAGGACGACAGGGACATGAACTCCCACGCCACCAGGAAACTGAACGCATCGGCCGCGAGCGGGACCAGATTCATCCCCGCCAGGAACACGGGAAAGAACGGGAGAACCCGCGCCGGCTCCTCCTCGTGGCGGCCATAGCCGATTCCGTACAGGGCGGCCATGGCGCCGACGCCGTTGACGATCAGAAGAAAGAAGGCCGACAGCCCGTCAAGGCTCAGATGGGTCGCCTGCCAGGGCGGACCGATCGGCAGGACGAGCCCGACCGCGTCTCCCGTCCCGGCGGTCAGGAACAGGACGGCCGTCACCGCGTTGACGGCGCAAAGTCCCATGGTGCCGACATAGACCACCGTCCCCGCGAAGCCGTTCCCGTGGCCGGGGCGGGCCGTCGCCCCGACGGCGGCCAGAACGAACAACAACGCGATCGTGGTCAGCAGCGTGGTCAGCACAAATCGCTTCCAGTCAAGCCGCAAGGGCGGCCCGGAGCAGGGTCGTATCGCAGGTGCGAAAGGCGCACTCTACGCGCTTCGGGACCCTTTCGTCAGCACTTTTCGTTTTCCTGGGGGGAAAAAGATCGCAGCACCTCCGCGACCAGGGGCACCGACACCGGCCGGCGGGCGGACAGGGCCAGGCCGTCGATGGCGGCCACCACCCGCCGCGCCGCGTCGAACGAGCGTTCCAGCCGGGTGAGCAGATAGGCGATCACCTCCTGCCCCACCCTCAATTGACGGTCGGCGAACAGCTTGACCAGGACGGCGGCCATCAACGCATCGTCGGGGGGCGCGATGGCCACCGCCGGACCGCCCAGGATGCGGGAGCGGAGATCGGGGAGGGACAGAGGCCATTGCGCCGGGGGAAGCCGTCCGGTGAGCAGCAGACCGACGCCGCTTTCCCTGGCGAGGTTGTGGAGGTGGAACAGGGCGGTTTCGTCCACGCCCCGGTCGCAGTCCTCGACCGCGACGACGGCGCGCCCGGACAGAAGGCGCGGCGGATCGTCCGTTCCGAGCCCGGCCGCATTCACGGCGGCGGCGTTCCTGGATTGGGCGAACACCCGGACCAGATGGCTTTTCCCGCAACCGGGCGGGCCGTGGAGGACGAGGGAGAACGAAGGCCAGTCCGGCCACCGGTCCAGCCACCCCACCGCTTCCCGATTGCCGTCCGTCACCAGGAAATCCTCCCGGCCCAGCGCCTGGGGGTGGCCCAGGTCGAAGGCGAACTGCCTAGGCGTCTCCATCCGTTCCGCCCTGGTAATGCGGTCCCTCCAGATAGCGGTCCATGGCGAAGCGGGACAGGACGCCGATCACCGCCGCCACCGGCACGGCCAAAAGAACGCCGACGAAGCCGAACAGGGCGCCCCCGGCAAGCAGGGCGAACATCACCCACACCGGATGCAGGCCGATCCGCTCCCCCACCAGCTTCGGGGTCAGGATGTTGCCTTCCAGCGACTGGCCGATCAGGAAGACGAGGGCGGTCAGGCCGACCGGCAGCCAGTCGCCGAACTGGGCCACCGCCAGTCCGACGCCGGCCACGAACCCGCTGATGGCTCCCAGATAGGGGATGAACGACAGAAATCCGGTGGTCAGGCCGACGATCAGGCCCACGTCCAGGCCGACCAGGGTCAACCCGATCCCGTAGTACAGGGCGAGGATGAGGCACACGCTGGCCTGCCCGCGCACGAATCCGGCAATGGTGCGGTCGATTTCCCGAGCCAGGGAACGGATGGTGTCCGCATGCCTGAGCGGCAGCCAGGCATTCACCTTGGCGGTCATCCGGTCCCAGTCCCGGAGCATGTAGAACGTCACCACCGGGGTGATGAACATCAGGGACAGGAGCCAGACCAGGGCCATGCCTCCGCTCCACAGGCCCCGCGCCAGTTCCATCGCCCATCGGGCGGCGTCGCCGGCGACGCTGGCAGCGGCCTGCCCCAGTTCCTTCTGTTCCTCGGCGTTGAGCCGGCTCGTCAGCTTGAGGAAAAGGGGCCGTATCCGGTCCCGCAAGGCGTCCACGACGTCGGGAAGATGGGCCGCCAGCTTGCCGATTTGCTCGGCCAGGAGCGGCGCGACGACCAGCATCACGGCCAGGGCGAACAGCACGAACGACCCGGTGATGATCACCGTCGCCAGGGTGCGCGAGCAGCCCGCCTTTTCCAGACGATCGGCGAGGGGATCGAGGAAATAGGCCACGGCCATGCCCGCGACGAAGGGCAGCAGGACCGAGCGGAGGAGAAACAGGGCCGCGACCGCGACCACCGCTCCGGCGACCCAGAACGTCGTGGATCGAGTGGCGGCCATCAGGACCCTCCCTCCCCGTACCGGCTCCATGTCGCGAGATAGGCGAGCCCCGACAGGATCGTGGTCCCGGTCACCGCATAGATCATGGCGACCACGGCCACGTTCACATCCGCGCCCGGGCCGAGAACCCCAAGTATCAGAACGGCCAGCAGAATCTGGGCCACCGTGTTGATCTTGCTGATTAAAAGTGGCCTCATGCGCAAATCTCCGGCCAGCAGTTTCCGCAAAACGGCGCCTCCGACGATGGCGAGGTCCCGGAAGACCACCAGGATCACCAGCCACCCCGCGACGTAGCCCTTTACCCCGAACATCACATAGACCGAGACGAGCAGGGCCTTGTCGGCCAGGGGGTCCAGATAGCTGCCAAGCTCGGTGCGGGCGTCGAGCCACTTCGCCAGGAGGCCGTCGGCGGCGTCGGTCACGACGGCGGCGAGGAACACCCAGAACGCGATCGTCAGCATCCCTTCGCCGATCAGCCAGACGACCACCGGGGACGCCAGGAGGCGCGCGACCGACAGGGCGTTCGGCAGGACGCGCAGGTTCACTGGCGGGAAGCCGGGTGGGCGGGCAGGGGGGCGGCGGGAGCATGGGACAGGGTCCACACCTCCCCGGCATTCACCAGGGCATAGCCCCGTTCGCCCAGGGCCGCGGCCAGCGCCGTCTCGTCGTCGGAGGTGATGACGATCTGGGCCATGTCCCGCTTCAAGGCCTGCACATCGACGCGCTTGACCAGACGGGTCCGCGACAGGGCGCGCCGGAGGGCCAGCCAGTCGTCGAGGGAACTCAGCGGAGCCATGGCCGTCAGTTGCTTCCCGGAGGCAAGCCCGAGCTTCGGCGCCGTGTCGCCGCGCTTCCACGATTCCTCCAGCCAGACGACCACGCTTTCGGCGGCCTTGTCGAGGAGAGCGGGAAGGGTCTCGCCCGCTTCCGCCACGAACCGGCTGATCTCGGCCTCGTTCGGGCGGGACGGGCGGACGATGCGGACGTCCAGGGTGAGCGGAACCACCGGGGCCACGACCGCGTGAACCACGATCACGTCGTTCACGCCCTGGCGCTGCGCCATCGCGGTCAGGGCCGCGACGTCGGCCGCCGCCGCCTGCTGTGCCGTCAGGGTGGACATGTCGGCGAGGTCGCCCATGGGCAACTCGACCGGGACCAGACTTCCCGCCCCGGCCCGGCGCGCCCAGGCCTGGCGCCAGGGATTGGCATCCTCCCACAGGGAGGGGGGAGTCTCCGGGCTGACCTGGAACACGGGGATGACGAGCACCGGCATGGCCGACGGCTCGATCAGGGTCAGTTTCTTGCCGGCGATGAACGTGCGCACGGCGGGCGGATTGAAGTGGACGGTCAGCTTGGCGATATAGCGCACCGCCGACCGCTTTTCCTCGTCGACCGTCACGTAGCGGACCAGGTTGACGACCGTCTTCTGGTCCAGGGCGGGCAGGGAACCGTGCTCCGACTCCGGGGTCAATCTTTCCAGAAGTTGCCGCGCCGCCGTCATCTGCCCCTGGATCATGGCGGTGGCGTTGGCCTCGGCCGCCGACGCGGCGGTCACGTCCACCGCGACCCCCGACACCGTGAAACCATCGTCCGAGGCGCGGACGGAGACCGGCAGAGCCGCCAGAACGACGAACAGCAGCAACAGGACGCGGCGGAAAAACGGCGGAAGAGGCATTGCAAACCCACTCGGATGAAGTATGTTCGGCCCGCGTAGGCCATGGTCATACTTTACCAGACGAGGGCGTCATTTCCACCACTTCCGATATTCCCCCGGCGGGTGGCGGTCTGAGCTACCGGGACTCGGGCGTCGACATCGATGCCGGCAACGCCCTGGTGGAGGCCATCAAGCCCCTGGCCCGCGCCACGGCCCGTTCCGGCGCCTCGGCGGGACTCGGGGGATTCGGGGCTCTCTTCGACCTCAAGGCGGCGGGTTACGCCGATCCCATCCTGGTGTCCGCCACCGACGGAGTCGGCACCAAGCTCAAGGTCGCCATCGCCGCGGGCCGTCATGGAACGGTGGGGGTCGATCTGGTGGCCATGTCGGTCAACGATCTGGTGGTGCAGGGCGCCGAGCCCCTGTTCTTCCTGGACTATTTCGCCACCGGACGACTCGACGTCGGGACCGCCGCCGAGGTGGTCGCCGGAATCGCCCATGGGTGCCGTCTGGCCGGGTGCGCCCTGGTCGGCGGGGAAACCGCCGAGATGCCGGGCATGTATGCCGACGGCGACTACGATCTGGCCGGATTCGCGGTCGGGGCCGCCGAGCGCGGGCGGTTGCTGCCCAGCGAGACGATCGCGGCCGGAGACGTGGTGCTGGGACTGGGGTCCAGCGGGGTTCACTCCAACGGGTATTCCCTGGTGCGGCGGATCGTCGCGGACAGGGGGCTGTCCTACGCGGACCCGGCCCCCTTCGCCCCGGAGCGCAATCTGGGGGAGGCGCTGCTGGAGCCGACCCGGATCTACGTTCCGGCCTGTCTCGCGCTGGTTCGCGGAGGCCTCGTCAAGGCCTTCGCCCACATCACCGGCGGCGGTCTCGTGGAGAACATCCCCCGCGTCCTTCCCCCCTCCCTGGGGGTGGCGCTGGATGCGTCCGCCTGGGTCATGCCGCCCGTGTTCCGGTGGCTGGCGGAGGCGGGCGGGGTAGCCCTGGGAGAAATGGCCCGGACCTTCAACTGCGGCATCGGGATGATCGCGGTGGTCGCCCGCGCCGACGCCGACGCGGCGCTGGCGGCCCTCGGGAAGGCCGGAGAGTCCGCCGCCGTCATCGGCTCCGTCGTTCCCCTCGTTCCCGGACGTCCCCCCGTGGACATCGCCCATGCGGAGCAGGCATGGCGCGCGTGAAAGTCGCCGTGCTGATTTCCGGGCGCGGCTCCAACCTGCAATCCCTGATCGACGCCTGCGCCGACCCGTCGTTTCCGGCGGAGATCGTCCACGTCCTGTCCAACGTCGCCGGCGTCCTCGGCCTGGAGCGGGCGGAGCAGGCCGGAATCGCGACCTCGGTGATTTCCCACCGGGACTTTCCCGACCGGGCCGCCTTCGACCGGGCCGTGGACGCGCGTTTGCGCGCCGTCGGCGCCGAGCTGATCTGCCTCGCGGGATTCATGCGCATTCTGACCGAGGCGTTCGTCGAGTCCTGGCGCGACCGGCTGATCAACATCCACCCGTCGCTTCTGCCCTCGTTCAAGGGGCTGCACACCCACGAGCGGGCCATCGCCGCCGGGGTCCGCTTCGCGGGCTGCACGGTGCACTTCGTCCGTCCCGCCATGGACGACGGCCCCATCATCGTGCAGGCGGCCGTTCCCATCCTTCCCGGCGACGACGCGGACGGCCTGGGCCGGCGTGTGCTCGCGGCGGAGCACCGTTGTTATCCCCTGGCGCTCAAGCTGGTGGCATCGGGGCGGGCCGTCGTTTCCGGCGATACCGTCACGGTCCGGTCCGCGACGTCGCCGGAGAACGCGACGATCAATCCGGCCGAGGATTAACCGACGATATCGACCTCGCCGAAGAAGAAGGAAACCTCGGTCGCAGCGTTCTCCGGCGAGTCGGAGCCGTGCACCGAGTTGGCCTCGATGGACTCCGCGAACTGGGCGCGGATGGTTCCCGGAGCCGCGTTGGCCGGGTTGGTGGCCCCCATGATTTCGCGGTAGCGAAGGATGGCGTTCTCGCCTTCGAGAACCTGGACCACGACCGGACCGGAGCACATGAACTCGCACAGGCTGCCGAAGAAAGACCGCTCGCGGTGAACCCCATAGAATTTTCCGGCGATGTCGTGGGTCATGCGGATGCGCCTCTGGGCGACGATGCGCAGTCCTCCGGATTCGATCAGGGCGTTGATTTTCCCCGTGAGATTGCGCCGCGTGGCGTCCGGCTTGATGATGGACAGGGTACGCTCGATTGCCATCGCTCAGTTCTCTCTTGTTGTTTTTCCAGTCTTCCCTCCGCTCTCCATGCTGCGCATGCGAGAACGGCGCGGGTTATAGACCAATTCGGGAGGGGCTGGCAACGGCCCCGTTCCCGTTCCCGCCCCGCCGTGCTATGACCCGGCCATGTTGCACGTCAATGATCTGACCTTCCGCATCGGTGGGCGCGTGTTGTTCGACCGCGCCGCCGCCCACGTCCCCCCCGGTCAACGGGTGGGGCTGGTGGGGCGCAACGGGTCCGGCAAGTCCACCCTGTTCCGCCTCATCCTGGGGGAGGCGGCCTCCGATGGGGGCGGGATCGTCGTCCAGCCGCGCGCCCGTGTCGGCTGCGTCGCCCAGGAGGTGGCCGACGGCGACGACAGCTTGGTGGAGCGGGTTCTCGCCGCCGACCTGGAGCGGGCGGCACTGCTCGCCGAGGAGGCTTCCACCGCGGACGGCCATCGCATCGCCGAGATTCACGAGCGTCTGAACGCCATCGACGCCCATTCGGCGCCGTCGCGGGCGGCGTCAATCCTGTCCGGCCTCGGCTTTTCTCCCGAGGCCCAGGCGCGGCCGATCCGGGCGTTTTCGGGTGGGTGGCGGATGCGGGTGGCCCTGGCCTCCGCCCTGTTCGCCCGCCCCGACCTGCTGCTCCTGGACGAGCCCACCAACCATCTGGACCTGGAGGCGACCCTGTGGCTGGAGGGCTATCTGGCCTCGTACCCGGGAACCCTCCTGGTCATCAGCCACGACCGCGATCTGCTCAACAAGGTGGTCGGGCGCATCCTGCATTTGGACGCGGCCAAGCTGACCTCCTATGCCGGAGGCTATGACCGGTTCGAGCGCACGCGCAGGGAAAAACTGGAACTCCAAGGCAAATCCTTCGCCAAGCAGCTCGACCAGCGGCGCAAGATCCAGGCGTTCGTCGACCGCTTCCGCGCCAAGGCGACCAAGGCCCGCCAAGCCCAGAGCCGTCTCAAGATGCTGGAGCGCATGGAGCCGCTGGTTCCCATCGTCGAGGAGCGCGCCATCGCCTTCGACTTTCCCGACCCGGAACTCCTGCCGCCGCCGCTTCTGTCGGTGGAGGAGGGCGTCGTCGGCTATGACGGGAATCCGGTGCTGCGCAATCTGTCCCTGCGCATCGACATGGACGACCGCATCGCCCTCCTCGGCGCCAACGGCAACGGCAAGTCGACCTTGGCCAAGCTGCTGTCGGGCCGTCTGGAGCCGTTGGCGGGGCAGGTCCGGAAACCGGGCAAGCTGCGGGTCGGCTACTTCGCCCAGCACCAGATGGAGGAACTCCACCCGGAGGAGACGCCCTTCCAGCACATGGCGCGGGTGCTGCCCCTGGCGCAGGAGGCCAAGGTGCGCGCCCACCTCGGCCGGTTCGGCTTTTCCCAGGCCCACGCCGACGTGAGGGTGGAAAACCTGTCCGGCGGCGAGAAGTCCCGGCTGCTGTTCGCCCTGATGAGCCGGGATTCACCCCATGTGATGATCCTGGACGAGCCCACCAACCACCTGGACATCGACAGCCGCGAGGCCCTGATGGCGGCGCTCAACGCCTATGCCGGGGCGGTGGTGCTGATCACCCATGATCCCCATCTCATCGAGATGGTGGCGGACCGGCTGTGGCTGGTGGGGGACGGAGCGTGCGCCGCCTATGACGGAGACCTCGCCGATTACCGCCGGATGCTGCTGGAGCGCGCCCGCGACACCCGGCGCGGGGCGCGGGCGGAGGAGGGCTCCGACAAGGCCAGCCGCAAGGACGCGCGGCGCGCCGGCGCGGACACCCGCGCCCG